>JAKUSY010000028.1 GCA_022451445.1 Planctomycetota bacterium | reverse complement strand
GCCTGGAGGTATCGTGACTGGGTGATAGATGCCTTCAACCGGGATCTCTCCTTCGACCAGTTTACCCGTGAACAACTGGCGGGCGACCTGCTGGAGAGCTCCGGCATCGAGCAGAAGGTCGCGACCGGCTTTCATCGCAATACCCTCTCCAGCACCGAGGGCGGGACGGACCAGGAGGAGTTCAGGATCAAGGCGGTCGTCGACCGCCTGAACACCACCGGTAGCGTCTGGCTGGGGCTGACGGTAGGCTGCGCTCAATGCCACACCCATAAGTACGATCCGATTACCCAGCGCGAGTACTACAGCCTCTTCGCTTTCTTCAATAGCTCTGATGAGAAGAATATCACGGCTCCCCTGCCTTATGACCTCGGCGCCTATAGCGAGAAAGAGGCCGCCTATAAGAAGGCCCTCGCCGAGCTGGCGAGGCCTCTGCGGGAATATGAGACAAAACGGCTTGGTGAGCTGCTCGCCGGCGGGAAGGGCCGGCTGGTGACCTCGACCTGGAAAACTCTCGCGCCGGCGGTTTCCGTCGCGTCTTCCGGGGCATCGATGAAGACACTCGAAGATGGCTCGGTCCTGCTTAGCGGGAAGACACCCGACAAGGACACCTACACCCTGGGTTTCGAGCCGGGTCTCGAGAAGGTGATGGCGCTCCGGCTGGAGGTCCTGACCCATGGGAGCCTGCCGAAGACGGGCCCCGGCCGCGCAGACAACGGCAACTTCGTTCTCTCCGAGCTCGAGCTCTCGGTCCTCGGCGGCGACGGGAAGGAGCTCGGCAAGGCGGCTTTTCGGCGTGCCAGCGCCGACCATTCCCAGAACGACTTCGATATAAAGAAGGCGGTCGATGGCGCCAGGGAAAAGGGCTGGGCCATCGCCGGGCCAAACCCGCTCAACCAGGATCGCACGGCGGTGTTCATTCTTGCCGCGCCCCTCGATCTCCCGGCCGGCTCGAGACTCTCGTTGAAGCTTATCCAGGACTACGGAGGCAACCATGTCCTGGGCCGTTTCCGGCTGTCGGTGAGCTCGACCGCCGGGCCGGCGCTGCTCTTGCCCCAGCGCTACCTCGAGGCTCTCGCGAAGCCGCTGGGGGAGTGGACCCTGGACGAGCTGCGGAGAATCAGCAGCGAACTTCTTGCCGACGATCCGGGCTGGCAAGGGCTCGAGAAGGCCGTGCGGGACCAGCGGGGTAAGGCGCCGAAGCAGCCCTCTTCAAAGACCAGGGCCCGGACCCTGGTCGAGAGAGCCAGCCCTCGGAAGACCCACCTGCTCATCAGGGGGGATTTCCTTCGCCGGGGCGCGGAGGTCCAGGCGGGCACCCCTGCGGTTCTGCATCCTTTTGGGCCGAAGGGTAAACGACCCAACCGGCTCGATCTGTCCAACTGGCTTCTCGACCCCGGGAATCCTCTCACGACGAGGGTGACCGTCAATCGCTGGTGGCAATATCTCTTCGACCGCGGGCTGGTCTCCTCGGTGGATGATTTTGGTACGCGTGGCTCCGCCCCGAGCCACCCTCGGCTGCTGGACTGGCTGGCCTCCGAGCTCATCCGGCGAGACTGGAGCCGCAAGGAGATGATCGAGCTGGTCGTCAACTCCGCTACCTATCGCCAGGCCTCCATCGCGCGTCGCGATCTCGCGGCTCGTGATCCTCAGAATGAGCTGCTGTCACGCCAGAATCGTTTCAGGGTTGAGGCGGAGATCGTCCGGGATCTCAGCCTCGACGCCAGCGGACTGTTGAGCCGCAAGCTTGGCGGACCGAGTATTCGTCCCAGGCTTCCATCGGGTGTCGCTGAGCTGGGCTATGCCGGCTCCGTCAAGTGGCCCCAGAGCAAGGGAGAGGACAACTACAGGCGTGGGCTCTACATCTTTTTTCAGCGCACCGTTCCTTATCCGATGCTCATGACCTTCGACAGCGCCGATAGTACGGTTACCTGCCTTCGTCGCGAGCGGTCGAACACGCCCCTGCAGGCCCTGACGCTTCTCAACGACCCGGTCTTCTTTGAATGTGCGCAGGCCTTCGGAGCGCGCATCGTTCGTGAGGGGGGAGGGAGTCTCGAGGACCGGCTTCGTTACGCCTTCAGGCTCTGCCTCTGCAGGGAGCCCGGTGCTGGAGAGCTGAAAAGCCTCCAGACGCTCTATAGAAAGCTACGTAAGTTCTGCGAGGCCAATCCGGATGGCGCGAAGAAAATGCTCGGCAAGTTCTCCGTGGAGGGTGTCTCAGCCGGAGAGCTGGCTGGCTGGATCAGCTTCTCACGGGTGCTTCTGAACCTCGATGAGTTCATCTCGCGCTCCTGAGCATTTTTTTCGTCTTCGGGGTATCGATTAGTACCACGGGCTTTGCATCCCCTATACTGGATACTCACGGGGCGGTTGAGCCCCGCGCTATTCAGGCCACAAATGGGTTCTTTTGCCGTGTTGAGACAGTTCGCTTTTTCAGCCGCCTTCCTGACGCCGGTTTTTTTTTCAGTTGGTTTCCTGCCGGCCGAAGATGGCCCCGAGACTCCCTGGAAGAGGATTGTCGTCATCGGGGCAAGCGCCTCGGCGGGTTTCAACACCGGGCGCGAAGCCGGGAAAACCGTCAACATCGCGAAGGTCATCGAGGCGATGCTCAGGGCTGAGCACGACAAGGTGGTGAACGTCTCTTCAGGTTTCTTTTTCATGAATCCCCGCTGGATGGGAACGCAGTCGATTCGGCGGGCGGTCGAGGTGAAGGCGACCCTTGTCGTCGCTGTTGATTTTCTCTTCTGGTTCGGCTACGGCGCCAAGAGTGAAGAGAAACGGTTAGAGGATCTCGATGTCGCGCTGAAATACCTGTCCGAGTTGAAGTGCCTGGTCCTGCTCAGCAGGATTCCCGACATGAAGGCCTCTGTGGGGAAGATGCTGTCGGCCCGCATGGTACCAAAGCCGGCGACGCTGAAGAAACTGAACGCCCGGATCGACGCCTGGAGCGTCGGGAGAAAAAATATCATCATGGTGCCGGTGGCCAGATTCATCGATGACCTGCGAGCCGGCAAGCGCATCGAGGTAGCGGAGATTAGCTACCCCGCGGGTTCCATTCGCAAGCTGCTGCAGCGCGACGAGCTCCATCCTACTCTTGAGGGCCTGGCGGCGGTCACAGTCCTGAGCTTCGTCGAGCTTTGTAAGCACAGCAAAGAGGTCTCCACCGATGATTTTGAGATGGCCCCCCAGGTCATCAAGGAACGGGTGATCACCGCGGTTCGTGCCGCGAAGAAGAGGTCGCGGCGGGTGCCGGTGAAGAAAACACAGCCGCCGGCTGAATCAAAAAAGAGCGAAAAGGACGGTTGATACGATGTCGAGATGGTTACCTGGTATTCTGCTCCTCTTCCTGGTCTTGCCGGTATCCGTGGAAGCGCTGGAAGATCCCGCTCGAAGTGATGAACTCAAGGCCCTCATAGGCAAATACGAGGCCGAGTTGTTCAAGGTAAGGCTGAGGCCGGCTCTCCCGCCGTTGCCGGAGGATGCTCCCGCCCGTGCGGGCAAGCGTCCGGGGCGCAGGCCGGCTGGGGGTCGCAAGCAACCGCCGAACAGGAAGGGAAAACCCCTCGCGGGCCGGCGCCTCACCCAGGTCGTTTCAGCCGTGAAGCCCATCCTGCGAGGTATAGCTCGCCTGGATGAGCGGGTGGCGTTCGATTACCTCGCCCTGCAGTGGAAGGATGGTCCGGTGGCGCTCAAGCCGACGGTGACGGAGGCTGTCGTACTCTCTGAGGACCCGAGGGCGCCGGCCCTGGTGTTCTCCGACTTCTCCAAGCTCACCGTCAATGTACGCCTGGCCGCCCTGGAGACCCTCAACCGGAGGAAATTCACGAAGTTCTGGAGGGAACACCTTGTCCGCGTGGCGCCCAAGCTGAGTTCGAGAGACTGCCTGGTCGCTGCGGTGCCGCTGCTTGGCCAGGTGAAGACCCTGGAGTCCGCTCGGCATAACTTCCGTTTCCTTGCCCATGACGTGGCCGAGGTCAATGCCGATACCGACCTGGGGGACCTGGCCGTTACGGCGCTCTTCGGCATGGCCGCCGATGAAGAGATCAACGCCTGGTTGAAGGGGGAAGCCTTCGCCGCGGAGGAGCTCTCTCCAACAAGGCTCTACGTCTACGTGGCTATGGCCGGGGGCCTGCAGATGGTCCAGGATCGCAAGCGCCTGGTGCGCTATCTGAAACATGAATACGCGCCTGTAGTTATTGCCGCGACTGCCTCGCTGGTCCAGCTGGGCGCCAAGGACGGAGCGCGTGAGGTGCTGCGGCTGCTGGCGCGTCGTCGCGGCTACGAGCTCGTCGCCTACAGGATCAAGCTGCTGGATGCTATCGCTCGTGGCGCGGCCAGCTCGGGTGTGCAGATCCTGGTGAAGCTCCTTAAGAGCAAGGACGAGGATCTCAGGGCGGTGGTCATGGGCAGCCTCGGTCTCGCGTCCGGCAACAAGATCGCCCTTGCGGGCCTCGTCGGCGGCCTGATGGACAATCATTCGCGGGTGCGGGCTTCTGCACTGAGGTCGCTCGAGGGTGTGGTCAAGCGCCTCGGCGGCTCCACCATCATGATCGGTCCGCTTATCGAGTACCTCGACCTCGAGAAACAATACCGCCTGCGCATCGATGCGCTCACCCTCCTGATCCGGGTTTCGGGTCACAACATGGGCCTGGTGACCGCCGACTGGAAGAAATGGTGGGAGCATGAGAAGGATCGTTTTGTTGCGCAGACCTCCCTGGAGGCGGCACAGACCGCGGTCAAGGCGCACGACCTGTCGTATTTCGGCATCGAGATCACCTCCAAGCGCATGGCCTTCCTGCTCGATGTTTCCAACAGCATGCTGGCCAAGGCCCGGGGGCCGGAGGCTCGCAAGCTGGGTCTCTCCAAGCTCGACGTGATGAAGGCCGAGCTCGCCAAGGTCGTCGAGAAGCTTCCCCTCGGATCCGGGATCAACATCATGATCTTCGACAGGACGATCCGGGTCTGGGAGAAGAATCTCAAGATCCTCACCAGGACGGTCCGCAAGAAGGCCCTCGCCTATGCCAGGGGACTGACAACCGGGGGAGGGACCAACATCTTCGATACCGTCGAGCGGGCCCTGAAGGATCCCCTGGTCGATACCATCTACCTGCTGACCGATGGGGCTGCCACCACCGGCCGCTTCAAGGATCCCGAAGGCATGCTCAAGGGTATCCGTGAATTCAACCGGGCCCGCGGCATCACCATTCATTGCATCGCTTTTGGCCGCGAGGTCGAGTGGATGCGCAAATGCGCCGAAGAGAATGGCGGAAAGTACCGCTACGTAGCCGAATAGAGCTCACCAGGAGGCTTTCGTTCCCGTCGCCCGCGATGGTTCAAACCGCCCCCGCGAGACATTATAATCGTGGCTGGGGGCTTCCTTTCAGAATGAGAAACCACCATGCATAGGGTCCTTGAATACCGGTTTTTTCCGGCGGCAGTAGTTTTGATAATCGCCTTGCTCACAGGCGGCTCCCTGCGTGCCGGGGTCGTGATCAATTAGATCATGTACAACCCCACTGGCGGGGGGGAATACATCGAGCTCCACAATGCCGGGGCGGAGGTCGTTGACCTCGAGGGTTGGAGCCTGGCAGGGGCGGTAGATTTCACCGCGGCGCCGGGAGCTTCTCTCGCGCCGGGAGCCTTCACGGTGGTGGTCGGCGATGCCGGGGTCTTCACGGAGAGCTACCCCGGAGTTCG
The DNA here is from genome assembly GCA_022451445.1 of Planctomycetota bacterium. Lineage (GTDB taxonomy): Bacteria > Planctomycetota > UBA8108 > UBA8108 > UBA8108 > UBA8108. The sequence goes on along the minus strand of JAKUSY010000028.1, from coordinate 8,861 downwards.
TGCCGGGGCTGTCCTCGGGGAATTTTCCGGGGCGCTTGACAACGATGGGGAGCTGCTCCTTCTCTCGGATGCGGAGGGCAACGTGGTCGAGAGCCTGCCCTATGGCGACAACGCCCCCTGGGAATTTTTAGCCGATGGTTTCGGGGCGTCTCTCGAGCGCCTCTGCGCCGACGCCGAGGCCGGTCTGAGCGAGAACTGGCGCGCGGGCGCCCTTCCCTCCGACCCCGAGGAGCCCGGCGGAACTCCGGCGGCGGCGAATGAAGCCACCTCCTGTCCTCCGCGCGCGGCCGAGGTCCCGGCGCTCAGGATCTCCGAGATCATGTACCACGCGGTTCTCGAGGAGGCGGTCGAGGAGAGCTACGAATTCGTCGAGATTTTCAACACCTCGGACTCCGCGGTAGAGCTCGGCGGCTGGCGGATAACCGGCGGGATCGATTTTACCTTTGCCGCTGACGCCTCGATAGCGCCGGGCTCCTACCGGGTGATCGCCCGCGAGCCCCGCCTGCTCGCCGGTGTCGAGAGCTACGGGCTCTCACTTCCGGCCATCTTCGGCCCCTGGGAACGGACTCTCGATAACGGCGGAGAGAAAATAGCGCTGGTCTCGGCGGCCGGAAGAGGAGTCGAGGCTGTCGCATACGACGATGAATTTCCCTGGCCGCTGGCGGCCGATGCCCTCGGTGCCGGCAGCGCCTGGCTCGATCCCGGCATCCTCCCCCTGGAGGATCATCGCCACATGGGGCATTCGCTCGAGCGTGTCAGCTTCGACCTGTCGGCTGCCGAGGTCGGGAACTGGGCTCCCTCCCCGCTTGATGGAGCGACGCCCGGCAGGCCGAACGCATCGGCGAGGGCGACGCCCCTGCCGATCGTATCGGAGCTTCTCGCGCTTCCGGAGGGCGCGGCTTCGACCCGGGAGCTGATCCGTGCGGGAGATACGGTGGTGGTCCAGGCGGCCTTTTCTCCGGCTCCTCCAGCCGGCGCGGTAAGGCTCGAGTACTACGTCGAGAACATCGAGACCGATGACGAAGAAATCATCACCGTCAGCATGCTCGATGACGGCGCCAGGGGCGGGGACCTGATCCCCTCCGATGGTATCTTCACGGCGTCGCTGCCGGAGCGTTCCATCAATACCATCGTCCGCTACCGTGTCCTGGCCGACCAGGGCGCCGGCGTTACCCGCGTTTCACCGCGGCCGAGCGATCCCCTCGACTGGCACGCCTACTTCGTCAGCCCGGTCATCGATACTGAGACCCGTGTCTACCAGCTCTTCATCGCCCGGACTCCCTGGGCCAGGCTCTGGTCGAACGTGCAGGGCGGAAGGGTGAGCGGCTGCGCCAAGCACCCGACCTGGAATTCGAAGGAGTTCGCTATTTTCGTTTACGAGGGAGAGGTGTATGACTGCCGCGTTCGCTACCAGGGCAGCCGCTGGAATCGCCGCAACGGCAGGGATATCAGCCGCTGGAACTATCCGCGGCCGCGCTCGGGACCCCTGAAGGCCCTGAGCTGGAGGATCTCGCTGCCGCGCTACGCCGAGGTGGCGGGGCGTGATGAGATCACCCTCAACAAGCTCAGCCAGGGCTGCCCGGGCTACAACGCCGGGGTCGGGTACCGGCTCTTCGCCGCGGCTGACCTGCCCTCATCCCAGACCCGCTTTATCCGCTTTCACATCAATGGCGGCTACTACCACTACATGATTGAATTAGAGCGCCCGGATGAAGATCTCATCAGGCGCTACAACAGCGAGCAGGCGCGGAAGTACCCGGACAGGCCCCGGGAGCCGATCGGCAATCTCTACAAGTCGGTCGGCTGCAATTGTGATGAGGGACCCTACGGCTGGGGCGATGGGAGGGTCCTGCCGAGCCGGTGCGGGCACGCCTCCGAGGCGAGGTATGCGGCGACCTATCCGCGCAAAACCCACGAATGGAATGACCACAACGATATCAGGACCCTCATCGAGCGATTGAACACGGCTCGCCGCGGCGGACTCGCCACCCAGCGCGCGTTTTTCGAGCAGCACTTCGACATCGACCTGCTGCTCAACTACGTGGCGATCATGAACTGGTCGGTGCCTTTCGATGATATGTTCCAGAACCATTTCTGGTACCAGCGTCTCAGTGATGGCAAGTGGATGCTGACGCCCTGGGATCTCGATCGCAACTTCGGGGAGTGGCAGGGCGCGACCTCGTCTCTCTTCATGGGACAGCAGGGCGACTCGAGCAACCGCTCGGGCTGGTGGCACTATCTCAAGGACTCGTTCCTGCGCTCCTACCGGGAGGAATACCTCGACAGGCTCTTCACGCTCAACAATACCCTCCTCTTGCCGGAGAACATCGATCGGCTCGTCGACCTGGTTACGGCCGAGTCCAATCCGGCGGAGGCGGCCGCAGGGGCCGGGGGCCTCTCCTGCAGTTTCCCCGGCCGGGCCGCCAGCTTCAAGAGCTTCGCACGCCAACGCCATGATTTCGTCAACCGGACGATCGCCTCGGTGAACGTGAACGCGGGGCCGGATCAGACGGTCTTCACCGGACAGGCGGTGCAATTCGATGGGCGCGAATCAACCCCGGCGGCTTCCGGGGATGTGCCCTACGAGTGGGGCAACGGCATGACGGGGGACTATCCCACCGCGGTATTTGACGCCCCCGGTGTCTATGAGGTGACGCTGACCGTCACCGTCCGCGGTCTCGGCTTCAGCGACAGCTGCACGGTGACGGTTCTCGAGCTTCCCCCGGTTGTCTTCGCCGAGCGCGGCGGGGTCGTCGTCATGGAGGCGGAGAGCTTCTGGATGAATGAGAGCTTCGGTAACGAGAGCGCCTGGTGGGATGAGGAAGCCGAGCTCGAGGGTTCCTCCGGGAACGCCTATATGCGGGCTGGGGACACCGGGAGCAGGCGAACCTACCTGAGCCGCTTCGTCGGTCTCTCCCCGGAGCTGCGCTACGCCATCGAGTTCGAGACTTCGGGAACCTACAGGGTCTGGTTGCGGGCTCATGTGACCGGCACCCGCTCGGACAGCGTCCACGTAGGCCTCGATGGAGTCGGCCGCGCCAGCCGCGACGCCCAGGAGTTCGTGGTCGACGAATCGGGCTTCACCTGGTCGGGGGATTCCCGCCGGGATGAGGCCCAGGCGCTGACGATCTCGGAGCCCGGGGTCCACTATCTCTCCATGTGGATCCGTGAGAGCGGCCTGGCGATCGACAAGCTCGTCATGACCCGGGATATGGAATTTACTCCTGGGGGGGAGGGCCCTGCCGAGAGCGCCAGGATCTCGCTCGGGGGAGGCCCCGATCCTTTTGTCCGGGGCGACGCGAATGGAGATGGCCGGCTTGATATCTCCGACGCGGTGGCGATCCTGCTCTATCTCTTCCAGGGAAGCGAGATCCTCACCTGCGAGGATCACGGTGATGTCGACGACAACGGAGCTCTTCAGCTTACCGATCCGGTTCTCGCGCTGAGCTTCATGTTCCGCGAAGGCCCGAGCCCCGCCCCGCCGTACCCCGAGCCCGGGCTGGATCCGACAGAGGATGAGTTCGATTGCGGCGGTCCCTGAAGGCTGCGTGCCCCCTTCAGCTGAGAACTCCGTGTTTTTTCGCCACCCGGGTGAAGGCCTCGACAGCCTGGTCGACCTGGTCGAGGTCATGGCCGGCTGAGAGCTGCACCCGGATCCGCGCCTCGCCCTTCGGCACCACGGGGAAGGAGAAGCCGATGACGTAGATGCCTTCGTCGAAGAGCTCCGCGGCGATCGTCTGCGCGAGCCGGGCATCGTAGAGCATGATCGGTACGATGGGGTGGTCACCCTCCTTGATCTCGAAGCCCGCCTCGGTCATCGATTCCCGAAATCTCTTCGTATTTTCTTCAAGCTTGTCTCGCAGATCGGTCGAGTCACTCAGGATCTCGAGGACCTTCAGCGTGGCGCTGGTGATCGCGGGAGCGAGCGTGTTACTGAAAAGGTATGGTCGCGAGCGCTGGCGCAGCATCTCGATGATTTCACTTCGGCTGGAGACGAAGCCGCCGGAGGCGCCGCCGAGCGCCTTGCCGAAGGTGCCGGTGATGATATCGACCCTTCCCATGACTCCGCGATATTCGTGGGAGCCTCTTCCCCGCAGCCCGAGGAAGCCCGTGGCGTGGCAGTCATCGACCATGACCAGCGCGTCGTAGCGGTCGGCGAGATCGCAGATCTCGTCGAGCCGGGCGATGGCTCCGTCCATGCTGAAGGCTCCGTCGGTGGCGATCAGCCGGTAGCGCGCATCGGCGGCGGCCTTCAGCTTTTCCTCGAGGTCGGCCATGTCGGAGTGTTCGTAGATGGCGCGACGGGCCTTGCAGAGACGGATTCCGTCGATGATGCTGGCGTGGTTGAGCTGGTCGGTGAGGATGACGTCTTCCTCTGAGAGCAGGGGCTCGAAAACGCCGCCGTTGGCATCGAAGCAGGCCGCGTAGAGAATCGAGTCCTCGGTATCGAGAAATCCGGCGAGTTTTTTCTCGAGCAGCTTGTGGCGATCCTGGGTGCCGCAGATGAAGCGGACGCTGCTCATTCCGTAGCCTTGTTCAGCGAGGCTCGAGCGGGCGGCCTCGATGACATCCGGATGGCTCGAGAGGCCGAGGTAGTTGTTGGCGCAGAAGTTGAGGACCTCGCGCGGGGGAGAGCCCGGGGGATGCTCGACCTTGATCAGGGCGTCCTGCCTGGACCGTATGATCCTCTCCTCCTTGTAGAGCCCGGCGGCGCGAAGCTCCGCGAGATTTTTTTTCAGGGCCTCTCCCATGCTTCCGTACATGTTTTTTGTCTCCCCTATCTGTGGGTCACGGTGCCCTGGGTGGATGAGTCGTCGATTTCCGAGAGGCCCTCGGTCTTCTCCACGGCGGCAGGCGCGCGATGGCTGGGCAGCAATCCGACCTTGCAGGCGGTTCCTTCCGCCAGGCGCGGCATACACTCGTTGACCTCCTCAAACCCGATGGTCCTGGTTATCAGGGGGGTGAGATCTACCACCTTATTGGCCAGCAGCCAGCGTGTCTTGTACCAGGTGTCGAAGATCCTGCGCCCGTTCAGGGCGGTAACCTGGAGGTTCTTGAAGATCATGTTCTCGGCGATGTCGATTTCCACCGGGTCCGAAGGAATTCCGAAGAGGACCACGGTCCCGCCGTTGCGGGCCGCCTTGAACGCGGTATTGATGGCTATCGGCGAGCCGCTCATCTCGAGCACGACATCCAGTCCGCGTCCCTCGTTGGCCTTCACCAGCTCGCTGACCACGTCGCCGCCGGCGGTGGGATTGAAGGTCGCATCGGCTCCCATCTCGACGGCAAGGGCCAGCCTGGTGTCGTTCAGGTCGCTGGCGAAGACGTGCGAGGCGCCGCTGGCGCGGGCGATGCCCACGCTGAAGAGCCCGATGGGGCCGCAGCCGAGAATGCCGACGCTCTTGCCGGTGATGTCCTGGTTCAGGGTGGCGAACACGGCGTTGCCGAACGGCTCCTGCAGGGCCGCGATCTCAGGGGAGATCTTGCCGGGGTCGTTCTGCCAGATCACCTTCTCGGGAACGCAGACGTATTCGGCGAAGGCCCCCTCCCGGTCGACCCCGAGAATCTGCGTACGCGGGCAGAGATGGGCCTGCCCCGTTCTGCACTGGTAGCACATGCCGCAGGTCACGTGAGATTCCGCCGAGACAAAATCGCCGAGGCGGGCGTGCTCCACCTTGGAGCCGGCCTCCACCACGATCCCGGAGAACTCGTGTCCCAGGGTGAGGGGGGTCTTGATGCGCTGCTGGCTCCAGCTGTCCCATTTCCAGATATGGAGATCGGTCCCGCAGATTCCCGCGGCCTGGACCTCCACGAGCACCTCCTCGTCGCCGGGAACCGGCACGGGGATCTCATCTACAACCAGCCCGGGCTCTCTTGCCACCTTCCGCACAGCGAGCATTTTTTTCGGCATCTCAACTCCCACCATTCATGGAATCAAACAGCTCCGTCGAGAAGTACCTCTCCATCCTGTCGGGCAGGACGGTGACGATCCGGGCCTCGGGCCCCATTTTTTTTTGCGCTTCGAGCGCGGCGGCATAGTTCAACCCGGAGCTCGGGCCGACGGGAAATCCCTGGCGGATGAGCTGCCGGGCGGTATCGAAGACCAGGTCATCGCTGATGTCGATCTCGATGAGGCCGTTGAGATCCGCATCACGGTAGAGCTTCGAGACGCTCTCCTCGACTACGCCGGGTACGCAGGGGCTGAAGCTGCAGCATTCGAGCTCCTGCAGGGCCGAGCCCCGCACCGGGCGGGCGGCGAAGGGCGTTATCTCACAGCCGGCCTCCTCGAAGGCTGAATACAGTCCGACGATGGTCCCGCCGGTACCAACGCCGCTGACGATGCCGTTGACGGTCCCTCCCGGTATCTGCTTGAGAATCTCCTGTCCCGTCCAGACCCGGTGCGCCTCGGCGTTGTCCGGGTTTTCGAACTGCCGGGTGTAGTAGGCGCCTGTTTCGCCGGCGATCTCCTCCGCCTTGCGCAGGGCGCCGTGGATACCTTCGTCCGGAGGCACCAGGATGACCTCGCCGCCGTAGGCCCTGATCATCAGCTGTCTCTCCCGGCTGACGCCCTCGGGCATGACGGCGATGAACTCGAGGCCCATCTGGGCGCAGGTCATTGCCAGGGCGATACTGGTCGAGCCGCTGGAGGCCTCGATGACCGTGCCGCCCGCCTCTATCCTGCCGTTGCGCCAGGCTTTTTCGACCATGTAGCGGGCGATCCGGTCCTTGGTCGATCCGCTGGGGTTGAGAAACTCAAGCTTGCACCAGATGCCTGTTTCAGTCGAGGCGAGACGCACCTCGACCAGCGGCGTGGCCTCGATCTTCTGGACGAATCGTCCTTCGCTCTTGAAAGGAATGCTCATTTAATCCGTGGTGGTTGGAAAATCCCGCCTTGCCCATCCCTCGACAACCACGTTGCCGAGGGCATCGAGCTCGGCGTCGTAGCCGCCCCGCATGTCGACGATCTCCGTATAGCCGTCGCTCAGCAGCATCATCGCCGCCCTCATCGACCGTCCGCCTCGAAGGCAGGCGGTGATGATCTTCCCGTCTTTCTCAAATTGTTCTTCTACCTCGGAGATGAAATCCGGATTGGGCACGAGGCCCGGCCCCATTGAATTTTTTACCGCGACGGGAATATTAACCGCCCCCGGAACGTGCCCCTCGGAGAATTCTTCTTTCGATCTCACATCCAGGTAGGTATAGCCTTCCCCGGAATCGAGGAGGGCTCTGGCTTCTTCCGGGTCGATTCTCTTGATATCCATCGATAATGTACCTCTAGAGTAAACCTTGCAAGATAATGCGACGAAGTAGGGGGCCGGCGCAAGTAAAGTACCGGTGCCTCCGGCGGCTTACGAGGAGTACCTTTTCGCAAAGGAATGATTGATTGAAACCCGTATTGACCGAGAGCTCGGCCGGGATCTATTGTCCGCCCGGGGGCTTCTATATCGATCCCCGCCGCCGGGTCCCGACAGCCATCGTGACCCATGCCCACATGGACCACTTCCGGCCCGGCGGCCAGGAGGATTATTGCTCGAGTTCGAGCGTGGGTTTGATGCGTCTTCGCCTGCGCGGTAAGCCGAAGGTGACCGGGATCGAATTCGGCCGGAGGCTCGAATTCGGCGAGGTCACGGTATCGTTTCATCCCGCCGGGCACATCCTCGGCTCTTCCCAGGTCCGGGTCGAGTCGGGGGGGCAGGTCTGGGTGGTGTCGGGTGACTACAAGCGGGGGGAGGATCCCAGCTGTGAACCTTTCGAGGTGGTGCCCTGTGATACCTTCGTTACCGAGGCGACCTTCGCCCGCAGCGCGGCGGCATGGAGGCCGGGTGCCGAGGTGATCGCCGAGATCTCCGAATGGTGGAGAGAGAATCGCCGCGCGAAGAAGGTCTCCGTCCTCTATTGTTACGTGCTGGGGAAGCTGCAGAGGATCCTCGCCGGTCTCAGCGCCCTTGATGCCGGCAGGGAGGTCTATATTCACAGGGACGCGGAGCTGTACAACGAGTGCTATCGCAGGGCCGGTTTTCAGCTCGCTCCAACCCGGGTGGTTCCCCGCAAGCTCAATGGGCTGTCACTGGAGGGGGCCCTGGTGCTCGCGCCTCCGAAATACCTTCAGTCCTCGTGGTACCGTCGTTTCGGGGACACGGTGACGGCTTTCGCCTCCGGCTGGATGGCCCTGGAGGACCCATGTAAGTTCGGATATGAGAAAGGTTTCGCACTTTCTGATCACGCTGACTGGAGCGAATTGGTGCGGACCATCGAGGAAACAGGCGCCCGCAGTATTGTCACCTGCCATGGCGATGCGAGCGAATTGGACGCCTACCTGCGCTCGCAGGGTTACAGCGTATCCTCTCTGCCGCGGGCTTGAGCCACGGGCCTCCCAGGCTATAATCTCATTGCGTTGACGTGCCGGAAGGCTACAATCTCCCGGCTGGCAGAATGACTCAATCGACTCACAGGAGTGCTGGATGCGCAAAAAGCATCGCGGACGACGAAAAATCGGGCAGAAAAAACGCCGGGCTCGCAAGAAGCGGCGTCTGAAGAAGTAATCCGTCACTTCAGTTCCGGTCCCCCTGGCCGAGCTGGAGGGGACCACGCCAACTACGTGAACAGGGCTAGTTACCCCGGGCCACGACCACATGGTTGCCTCGAGGTTTCTTCGGCCGGCAAATGCCGGATGAGGCGAAAGCTCATCGATGGAAAAACTCTCCGGACTCATCTCGGCTCCCTATACGCCCTACCCTCCCGATGGGGGCCGCCTTCTCGAGGTGATTGACAGCCGCGTTGAACGATCTGCCGCCACCGGGCTCGCCGGGGTTTTCCCCTGCGGGACAACGGGTGAGTTTCCGTCCCTCACGCTGGAGGAA
>JAKUSY010000279.1 GCA_022451445.1 Planctomycetota bacterium | reverse complement strand
CTTTGATCGTGGACGTAGACCTGTGGCACCCGGTCATTGGTGGTCGGCAGGAGGAAGCAGGTGTCAAAGCCGATCTCGAGCGGCCCCGGTTTCAGGTCTCCATTCCAGTCGGGGCCCTTTTCGCCGCCGAGGCCGAGGTGCCATTTTCCGATGCAGGCAGTTCGGTAGCCGGCCGCCTTGAGCATCTCGGCGATGGTGACCTCATCGGGGTGCAGCCCCTTGCCGCTGTTGGGGAAGAGGACGGCGTTCATGCTGAGGCGCTGGTAGTGGCAGCCGGGCATGAGCGATGTCCGAGACCCGGAACAGACCGCGCAGCCTACGTAGAAGTCGTTGAAGATGGTCCCGGCGGCGCCCATCTTGTCGAGGTTCGGAGTCTTCGGTCCCTTTGCACCGTTGAATCCGACGTCGCCGTAGCCCATGTCGTCGATGAAGATGATGATGACGTTCGGTTGCTTCGGGGGCTCGGCTGAAGCCGGGGCAGCGAAGAGGACGGCTGCAAACAGTGGGGTGGCTGCGAGCCAGGTGGTCCATTTCATGACAGGTGCTCTTTCCGGGTTTTAGTCACTCAGAGTGCCGGCGGCAGACGCCTGGCGAACAGGATACCCTACCCCCCGTAGCCGAAGGCATCAATCACCAGGGTGGGCTGAGGTGAACGGGGCCGGGAACGCTTCTCCCATTTTTCTTCAGGGCGGGAAAGGTTACCGCTCCGGCTTCTTTGCTGATACCTTAGTGAATCAGGAAATCAGGCCTCCACAGGCTCCTGCCTGGAGGAGTCGGGAGCCCGTAGCTGAAACCATTCAATCTCCATGGAGTAGCTGATGGCTGTCTATCTTTTCCGCGCCTGGATGGGCGCTCCGGTTTTTCTGTTCGCCCTTGCCTCTCTCGCCCTGCCTGTTTCGTTGCGGGGAGATGAATCAGGGCAGGCCCGTTCGATCCTCGATGCCACAGGAGTCAGGGGAGGTCTTGTCGTCCACCTCGGCAGCGGCAATGGAAGGCTTACTGCTGCGCTTCGCAGGAACGCAGGCTACCAGGTGCACGGTCTCGATACCGATCGGGAGAAGGTCGAAGACGCCAGGGAGCACATCCATGCCCTGGGAATCTATGGAGACGTAGCGGTCGACCGCTACGACGGTGACCGCCTGCCCTATATCGACAACCTCGTCAATCTCGTCGTTGCCGAAGACCTCGGGGATGTGAGCATGGAGGAGGTGCTGCGCGTGCTGGTGCCCCGAGGCGTCGCCTATACCAGGGTCAAGGGGGAGTGGAAGAAAACCGTAAAACCTCGCCCGGAGAATATCGACGAGTGGACGCATTTCATGCATGGCCCCGGCGGCAATGCTGTGGCGCACGATACGGTGGTCGGTCCACCTGAGCATCTGCAGTGGGTGGGGAGTCCGCGCTGGTCAAGGCACCATGACCGCATGGCCAGCATGAGTGCGCTGGTCTCTTCCAACGGCCGCATCATCTACATCATGGACGAGGGATCTCGCATCACGATCCAGACACCGTCAAGCTGGAAGCTCATAGCGCGAGACGCTTTCAATGGAGTGATCCTGTGGAAGCGGTCAATTGGCAAATGGCATCACCATCTCTGGCCGCTCAAGAGCGGTCCGACCCAGCTCGCCCGCCGCCTCGTCTCCATCGGTGACCGAATCTACGTGACCCGCGGCCTGATAGCGCCACTGGAGGAAATCGATGCGGTGACCGGAAAGACCCTGCGCGTCTATGAGAACTCCGGAGCCACCGAGGAGGTGATTGTCTCCGATGGACTGGTCCTGGCTCTTGCCAATGACGAGCTGACCCAATTGGCCGGCTATGTTCCGAAGTTCAACGTTGGGGCCCAGCGCCGGGTACTCACCGAGTTCGTCTGGAATAAGAAGCCGCGGCGCGTCGTCGCCTACGAGGCTGGCTCGGGGAAGAAGCTCTGGCAGAAGACGGCCAGCGTCGCTCCGCTTACCCTCGCGGCTGATGCGGTTGGGGTCTATTTCCACGATGGCCAGAAGGTCGTTTGTCTCGACAGGAAAACAGGCGAGGAGACCTGGCATTCGGAGCCGGCCGGCCGCGGTAAGAACGGCAGCTTCAACTTCGGTCCCAAGCTGGTTGTCCATGAGGGAGTCGTCATCTTCGCGGGCGGAAACCGTGAGATGCGGGCCTTTGCCTCGGCCTCGGGGAAGCTGCTCTGGAAGGCTCCGCATGCCCGTGGCGGCTACCAGTCGCCCGAGGATCTGCTGGTCATCGACGGTAAGGTCTGGTCCGCTCCAACCACCTCCGGCCGCGATTCGGGCGTGTTCACCGGCCGGGACCTGAAGACCGGGGAGGTCAAGGTTGAATTTTCACCCACGGTTAAAACCTATTGGTTCCATCATCGTTGCTATATCGCCAAGGCCACCGACAACTTTCTGCTGACCTCGCGTACGGGCATCGAGTTTGTCGATTTCAAAAAGAAGGATTGGGATATCCATCATTGGGTGCGGGGTGGTTGTCTCTACGGCGTCATGCCCTGCAACGGGTTGACCTACGCGCCGCCGCACAATTGCGCCTGCTATCCCGAGGCGAAGCTCTACGGGATCAACGCACTGGCCGCGGGCTCCAAGAGCAGGAAGGCCGCCGGGAAAATTCCCGCGGCGCGACGTTTTGAGAGCGGACCTGCCTGGGGGAAGGTGGCTGGAGCCGCGGCAAGGCCTGGCGATTGGCCCACCTATCGCGGTAATGCTACCCGCACCGGCTACTCGGCGACGACGGTGCAGGGCTCCATCAGGCCCATCTGGGAGGTGAAGCTCGGCGGCAAGGTGACACCCCCTGTCATCGCCGATGGGAGGTTGTTCCTTGCCCGGGTCAACCAGCACGCAGTTCACGCGTTTGATGAAAAAACCGGCCGGCAGCAGTGGATGTACACCGCTGGTGGCCGGGTTGATTCTCCTCCCACGGTCCATCGCGGACGGGTTCTCTTCGGCTCCGCCGATGGTTGGATCTACTGTCTCAGGGCTACCGACGGTGTGCTCGCCTGGCGCTTCAGGGGGGCTCCCCGCGATGAGCGCCTCATGTCCTTTGAGCAGCTGGAGTCGGTCTGGCCGGTTCATGGCAGCGTGCTGGTGAAGGATGATTCGATCTACTGCGTCGCTGGCCGTTCGAACTTCCTCGACGGAGGCCTGCGTTTCATCCAGCTCGATCTTTCCGGCAAGCTGGTGAAGGAGTCCCTTATCGATGACCGCGATCCCGAAACAGGCAAGGATATCCAGGACCGGTTGCAGACCCTGCAGATGTCCACCGGCCTGTCCGATATCCTCTCCAGTGATGGGCAGTATATCTATATGCGCTCGCAACAATTCGACTCGGGCGGTAACCGCATCGGGATCGGTCCCCACTCGGGTGATGCCGCGAAGCAGGGCGCGGTCCAGAGCGGCAGCACCGCCCACCTCTTCGCTCCCATGGGCTATCTCGACGAGACCTATTTTCATCGAGCCTATTGGGTCTACGGACGAAGCTCCGCAGGCGGCCACAACGGCTATTACCAGGCTGGGAAATACGCGCCGGCCGGCCGAATCCTGGTCTCCGATGGTAAGGATGTCTACGGCTTCGGGCGCAAGCCGCAATACCTGAAGTGGACGACGACGATCGAGCACCAGCTCTTCTCAACCAGCAGGGAGGCGCCGCCCCAGGCCCTCAGCGATGTAACCTCCAGCCTGTTCAACAAGGCCGCCCGCCGCACCGGTGGGACGGCGATGGTCCAGGTCCCCATCAGCAAGAGTCTTGACCCGACCGGGAAGTCCCTGACTGTCGAGGCCTGGGTCAAGTCCGCGGGACCCAACGGTGTCGTGATCGCCCGTGGCGGTCCCGCCCAGGGCTATGCCCTGCTGCTTCAGAAGGGGAAGCCCCAGTTCAGTGTGCGCTCCAATGATGAGCTTTCGACGGTTAGCGGACCTGCCAGGGTGGTGAAGAGATGGGTGCATCTTGCCGGTGTCCTCGGCGATGACAAGCAGCTCAGGCTCTACGTCGATGGGAAGCTTGTGGCGGCGGCGAAGGCTGTCGGGCCCCTGACGGGAGATCCGGCCCAGCCGACCGAGGTCGGAGCTGATGGCCAGAGCGCGGTTGGGAACTATACAAGTCCTCTCGGTTTCAAGGGCATCATCGACGAGGTGCAGGTCTACTTCCGCGCGTTGAGCGACGATGAAATAGCCAGCCGGTATTCCGCTACAGGCGCGACTCCCGATGCGGCGTTGGTGCTGTCGCTGTCGTTTGACAATGGGCACGCGGCTGATGCTTCTGTCCACAAGAATAACGGAACGGTCTCCGGGGCGACAGCCGTCGATGGGAAGTTCAAGGTCGGGATGCAGTTCGCCGGCGGGAAGGCGGGGGCGAAAAAAACTCCCGCGCGCGGCTCCTTCGTTCAGCGAAAGTGGGAAGCCGATATTCCTCTCTATGCGAGGGCTATGGCCCTGGCCGGCAAGACGCTGTTCGTCGCCGGCCCACCCGATCTGATCAATGAGGAGGAGACCTTCAAGAAGATCATGGATCGAGATCCGAAGGTCGCCGAGAAGCTCCGCCAGCAGAACGAGGCGCTGCTGGGAGACCAGGGAGGTATTCTCTGGGTGGTCGATGCGACCAGTGGAAAGAAGCTCACGGAGCTCAAGCTCAAGTCCCTGCCGGCCTGGGATGGACTCGCGGCGGCCAATGGCAGGCTGTTTCTCTCAACCGCCGACGGCAAGATCATCTGCTTCGGGGAGTGAGCGGTTTTTTCAGCCGGCCCGGGTTCGTCTCTCTATCCGGTGGTGTTGTAGCCATCGAGGAGGAGCTCCCAGTCCGGCTGGGAGAAATGGAAGGTGTCAGCCAGGCGCCGCCACTTGGCGAGTGAGCGTTCGAGGCGGTTGAGATTGGCGTTTTTCCAGCTCCCATCTTTCCTCGTGCCGC
>JAKUSY010000278.1 GCA_022451445.1 Planctomycetota bacterium | reverse complement strand
AAAATAGCCGCCCTGGCCCAGCCGCTTCCCGCGATGCGCTCTTTTCGTTCTTGATCACCTTGAATCTTCATCATCCCTCACTGGCGCTGTCGGCGCCCCGGTATCATAATCGCCGCTTCCATGATTGAAAAAGACTTCCCCGACAATCCTCCTCCGCGGCTGAACGAGCTCGACACGCAGAGCGATGCCCTGCGCTGGCTGCTTGATAAAACGGGCGAGCGCCTGGCTGACTTCATCACGTCACTTCCAGGCCAGTCCACCGACTCCAGCGCCCTCTTTGACCCGGAGGCCTCCTGGCTGAAAGATCCCCCGCCCGCCGCCCCCACGGATGCCGAGGAGCTTCTCTCCTTCCTCTTCGATAAGGTGATCCCGGCGGCCTACAACCCCGCCAGTCCCGGCTACCTGGCCTACGTTCCCGGCGGCGGCCTCTTCTCCGCCGCCCTCGGAGAGCTCATCGCGGGCACGGTCAACCGCTACACGGGCTGCTGGGCTTCAGCCCCCGCGGCCGTCGAGCTCGAGACGCAGGCGATTCGCTGGCTCTGCGAGCTGATGGGAATGCCCGAAGGCTCGCTCGGAGTGCTGACCTCGGGCGCCTCCATGTCGACCCTCATCGCGCTGGTGGCGGCGCGGGAGAAACATCTCGGAGAGGAGTTCAGTCGCGGCGTTATCTATTCCTCCAGAGAAATCCACCACTCGATCCCCAAGGCCGCCAGGATCGCCGGCCTGGGAGAAAAAAACCTGCGGCTGGTCGAGGTCGATGAGCGCTTCCGCATGCGCCCCGACGACCTGCGGAAAAAAATCCAAGCAGACCGGGAGGCCGGCCTGCTGCCCTTCTTCGTATGCTCGAGCGCCGGAACCGTCAACACGGGCTCCGTCGATCCCCTCGAAGAGATCGCCCGGGTGGCAGCCGAGGAGGGCCTCTGGCACCATGTCGATGGCGCCTATGGGGCCGCGTTCCGCCTGGTGCCGGAGCTGGCGGAATCACTCAGCGGGATGGAGCTTGCCGATTCCCTCGCGGTCGATCCCCACAAGGGTCTCTTCCTGGCCTACGGAACAGGAGCTCTGCTGGTGCGGGACATGGCCCCCCTGCGCGAGGCGTTCCAATCCAGCGCATCTTACATGCCCGAGATGCAAGAGGGAGAACATTACGATTTCTGCGAGTTTACCCCGGAGCTGTCTCGCCAATGGCGAGGCCTGCGGCTCTGGCTCCCTCTCAAGCTCCACGGGGTCGATGCTTTCAGAAAGTCACTCGAACTCAAACGCGAGCTCGCCCTTCGGGCCTGGAACCACCTGCGCAAGGTTGAAGATGTCGAGATCCCCGTGGCGCCGGACCTGAGCCTATTCATGTTCCGCCAGGAATTCGAGAACTGCAAGCCGGCCGAAGAAGACGCCCGCAACCAGAGGCTACTCGAGCGTATCAACCAGGACCGGCGGATCATGCTCACCGGGACGATCGTCGATGGGCGCTTCTACCTGCGCCTGTGCATCCTCCATATGCGCACCGATCACGCCCGGCTCGATGAGGCGCTATCGATCATCTCAGACGCCCTGGAGGAAAACCGCGAGGGCTGAAGACTCTCTCAGCTCTCCACCTCCCCGCTCACCCAGCGACAGGCCGCGGTCATGTCGGATTCGCTCATGCCCGCATCGACGAGCCCCTGGTAGACACCGAGGGCCGCATCGGCAGCCTTCACTGACAGGCCGGAGTCTTTTCCGAGCCGGGTGATGATCGAGAGGTCCTTGAGGATATTACGAAGGGGAGCGCCGGGCTCATCGTAGCCCTCCCGCGCGATGATGGGACCGCACCGCTCCAGCATCCGGCTCTGCCCCCAGGCGCTGGCAAGCACATCCTGGAGCTGCTCGAGGTCGACTCCCACTCCGCGCGCCATGGTCAGGGCCTCGCAGCAGGCCAGGGAGTTGACTCCCACCAGCAGCTGGTTGGCGAGCTTCGTGGCCGTACCGGCCCCGGCCGGCCCCATGAGGACAACCTTCGACCCCATGGCATCGAAGACGGGGCGGGCTCTCTCAAAGACCTCTCGCTCGCCCCCCGCCATGATCGCCAGTGTGCCCGCACGGGCCCCCTCCGGACCGCCGCTGATCGGCGCATCCAGGAAGGCCGCTCCCCTCTCAAGGCAGGCGGCGTGAAGAGCCCTGGATGTATCGAGATCCACCGTACCGTGATCGACAAATATTTTCCCGGCGGCGGCCTCGGCGAGGATTCCATCCCCCTCCAGGAAGAACTCCCTGGTAACGGAAATATCCGCTAGGCAGGTCAGGATGATATCCGCCGCGCGCGCCAGCTCCCGGGGCGTCTCCATGACCTCCGCCCCGGCGAGCGCCTCAGCCTTTGAGCGGGTCCTGTTGTAGACCAGCAACTCGAAACCGGCCTGGAGAACGTTCCGGGCCATTCCCCCGCCCATATTTCCCAGGCCTGCGAAACCGACCTTCATGGTGATCCTCTCCCAAAGAACTCGTTATCTGTAGGCTTGACAGGCAACCCTGCCGATCCTCTATATACCTCTTTCCATGCCGGCGAAGACAAATAAACCCGACAAGCATCTGCTGTACCAGTACTCGGTCCAGAACCCGCGCTACGAGGTGGACTTCATGCGCAGGATCTTCCGAAAGTCCCGCGGCAGGCCGCCGCTCCGACTTCGCGAAGATTTCTGCGGCACAGCCGTCCTCGCCTGCGAATGGGCCCTGCGAGTTCGTGGCGGCAACTCCGTCGGGCTCGACCTCGATGAAGAAACGCTCGAGTGGGCCAAAGAAAACAACGTCGGCCCGCTCGGCCCGAAGTCCTCCAAGATAGAGCTCTCCTGCTGCGATGTTCTCGAGGCTGAGGATTACCAGTCCGACATCGTGGCCGCCTTCAACTTCTCCTATTGCGTTTTCAAAGAGCGCGAGAATCTTCTCGCCTACTTCCAGCGAGCACACGAGACCCTGGCCGGCGAGGGCATTCTTTTTCTCGACCTCTACGGTGGCCCGGAGGCCCAGGTAGCGCAGGAGGAAAGCCGCGAGATGCATGAGGAGGGTCTGTGCTTCGAATATGTCTGGGACCAGGAAAGCTACAACCCCATCACGGGCGAAACGATCTGCCACATCCATTTCGATCTTCCGGATGGAAGCAGGCTAGAAAAAGCCTTCAGCTACGACTGGCGGCTCTGGAGCCTGCCCGAGCTGAAGGACCTCCTCGAAGAGGCGGGATTTCGGAAGGTCGATGTGTACTGGGAAGGCACGGATCAATCAAACGGCGGCGGCAACGGTGTTTTTCGCCTCTCCCGCAAGGGTGACGATGCGCAGAGTTGGATCTGCTACCTGGTAGCCGAAAAATAACCGACAAGGAAACGCGACTCATGACAGGCAACGAAAGCGCGGCCGGACACGAAGGAATCAGCCGTCGCTCATTTCTCGAGCTGGCCTCCGCGCAGGCGACGGGACTGGCGCTCGGCTCTGCCGTTGCGGGAAAATGCGCCGCGGCCAGGAGAGAGAGGCCCACGGCCCGGGCCGTGATCCTGATCAACAACTACGGAGGACCGAGCCATCTCGACCTCTTTGACATGAAGCCGGACGCGCCGAGAGAAATCCGCGGCCCCTTCCGGCCTGTCAGGACGGGCAGCGTTGAGTTCGAAATCTCTGAGCTCCTGCCGCTGCACGCCCGCATCGCTGACAGGTTTTCCCTGGTAAGGACCTGCCACCACGACGCCGGCGCGCTGCACGATACAGCCTCCATCATCATCCAGACAGGCAGAATACCCCAGCCGGCCGGCCCCAATCCCCATCCGGGCGCGGTGGCAAGCTGCCTGCTCGGGAAAGAGACCGGTCGGCCCTGCAACTACCTTGTAAACACGGACCGGGGTGAGGCTCCCAGGGCCCTGCCGGCGCAAACCGCCGCGCAGCTCGGTGAAGCCCACCAGCCTGCGCAGGTTTCCCCACGGGAATACCGACGGGAAATCCAGGGTGAGCGCAAATATTTCGGCTCCAGCCGGATCGGCGACTCCCTGCTCACCGCCCGCAGGCTCATCGAGGCAGGAGCCCGCTTCGTCACCGTCAATACCTTCAACCGTACCAGGGGAAGCCTGGGCTGGGACATGCACGGCCGCCGCGGCTTCAGCACGCTCGATGACCTCCAGGCACGGATCGCCCCCCGCTACGACCGGGCCTATTGGGGGCTGATCACCAGCCTCGAAGAGCGGGGGATGCTGCGACAGACGCTCGTTTGCTGCCTGGGAGAGTTCGGCAGGAGCCCGGTGATCAATCCCGCCGGCGGCCGCGACCACTGGACCGGGTGCTGGAGCGTTTACTTTGCCGGGGGAGGAATCGAGGGAGGTCGCGCCGTGGGCCGAAGTGACAAGACGGGTTCCTGTCCCGCCGACAGGCCGACCGATCCCGCGGAAATCACCGCTACCATTTACCACTGCCTGGGCATTTCAGAAAAGACAGCGGCACGGCTCCCCGGCACGGAGTCTTCCCCCATCCTCTCACCGGCCGCAGGACCCATAGAAGAACTGTTTTGACCACCGCGCAGGTCAATCGCCGACAACCGGAACATGAATAAGCAGGTACCTCGATGAATCCCCTGACCCTGACCCTACTTCTGGGCCTTACCCTTGTACCGGCCCAGGAAACCAAAAAAGAAAAAAAGAAAAAGGGAGGCGGCGTCCCGGGCTTCGCCGGCGCCACCGCCGAGATCTACAAGGAGGCCAGCGGCTCGAAGCTCCACCTCTATATCTTCAACCCGCCGGGCCACAAGAGCTCCCACAAGCGCCCAGCCATCGTCTTTTTCTTCGGGGGAGGCTGGAATGGCGGCACCCCGAAGCAATTCGAACCCCATGCGCGCTACCTCGCCAGCCGCGGAATGGTGGACATCGTCGCCGACTAACGTGTAAAGAGCCGGCAGAAGACGACGCCCTTTGAATGCGTCA
>JAKUSY010000277.1 GCA_022451445.1 Planctomycetota bacterium | reverse complement strand
AAAGCCGGTGGTGTGGATACCCGCCGATGATTATCCTCGTTGTCCTTGCCGCTGCCATCGCAGGAGTCTGCGAGGTATTCCAGAGCACCGGAGATAAGTCCGCGGAGGAGGGGGCGAAAGCGCCGGGCTCTCCGGCCGCCGATGCGCCTGCACCGGCGGAAAAGCCGGCAGAACTAAAGAAAACGAAGAAGGTCGTCGCCGAAAGCTGGCCGACGTGGGGCGGGCAGGTCTCGCGCAATATGGTCAACAGCTTCGCCCGCGGCATTCCCTCCGAATGGGATGTCGAAACCGGGAAGAACATCAAGTGGACGACGCCCCTGGGCTCGCAGAGCTACGGAAATCCGACTATCGCTGACGGCAGGATCTTTGTAGGCACCAACAACGAAGGCAAGAGGAACCCCGAGATCGTCGGCGACAAGGGGAACGTCATGTGTTTTTCCGTCACCGATGGAGAGCTTCTCTGGCAGGCCGTGCACGACAAGCTCAGCCAGGGCAGGGTGAATGACTGGCCCGAGCAGGGGATCTGCTCGTCCCCCGCCATCGACAAGGATCGTATCTATTACATCAGCAACCGCTGCGAGCTGGTCTGCGCCGATGTCGAGGGCTTTCTCGATGGTGAAAACGACGGTCCCTATAAGGATGAAAAATATACCAGCAAGCTCGATGGAGATTTCATCTGGATCCTCGACATGCTGAATGAATTCGGGGTTTTCCCCCACAACCTGGCGACCTGCTCGCCGCTGGTTGTCGGCGACCTGATCTTCGTAGAGACCTCCAACGGGGTGGAACGTGACCACATCGCCATACCGAACCCCAGGGCGCCAAGCTTCCTGGCGGCCAACAAGAAGACGGGCGAGATGGTCTGGGGAAGCAACGAGCCCGGCGAGGGAATCCTGCATGGCCAGTGGTCGTGCGCGACCTATGGCGCCGCCGGGGGCGTCCCGCAGGTCCTCTTCCCCGGAGGAGACGGCTGGCTCTACAGCTACAAGCCCACCGATGGAGACCTGCTCTGGAAGTTCGACCTGAATCCAAAGGATTCCAAGTGGGAACTCGGCGGGCTCGGCACCCGCAACAACATCATCTCGACCGCTGTTTTCCTCGGGGATACGGTCTACCTCGCGGTCGGCCAGGATCCTGAACATGGAGAGGGAATCGGTCACCTCTACGCCATCAATGCCAAGGGCGCCAGTGGGGACGTTACCGGGAAGGCCGGGCTCTGGCACTATGGCGGTGAAGAGTTCAAGCGCACGCTCTCCACAGTGGCCGTCGCCGATGGACTTCTTTACATCTCCGACCTGAGCGGCTTCCTTCACTGCCTTGATGAGAAGACCGGGAAGCCTCTGTGGGTCTACGATATGCTCGCCTCCGTCTGGGGCTCCCCGACGGTTATCGACGGCAAGGTCTACCTCGGCGATGAGGACGGAGATGTCGTGGTGCTCGAGCACGGCAGGAAGATGAAGGTCATCAGCGAGACCAATATGAACAATTCGGTTTATACGACGCCCGTGGCCGTGGATGGAGTGCTCTATATCGCCAATCGCACCACCCTGTTCGCGATTTCCGAAAAGAAGAAGTGACAAAGACAGGTCCCCCTTGAGCAATCCATCCGGAAGTTCACCAGCAAGTCCTGATCAGGCCCGGCAGGCTGCGGCCGAGCTTGACTCCTGGGTTCGCGAGGTCGTTGTATGGCATTTCAGTCCGGAGACGGGCTGCCCATTCTGGCTCGAATATGCGGCAAAGCTGTCCTGGGACCCCCGCGAGGAGATCAAGGGGTTCGCGGATCTGGATCGTTTTGACGCCTTCGAGGATGAGTGGCTCCGGGGCGGCCCGGTCGAGCGCTGGATACCCAGGGGGATGGAGGGGAAGCCCGTCTATATTTTCGAAACCGGGGGCAGCACAGGAGTCCCCAAGAGCAGGATCTCCAGCGAGGATTTCCGCATAGATTACGAACTCTTCAGCGAGACTCTTTCAGACGAGACCTTTCCTCCCGGATCGGACTGGATCTCACTCGGCCCCACGGGACCCAGGCGTCTGAGGCTGGCAATCGAGCACCTCGCCCAGCATCGCGGCGGCATTTCCTTCTGTATCGACATGGATCCCAGGTGGGTGGTCAAATGCCTCAGGAAGGGGTGGGTCGAGGGGGCCCAGGCCTACAAGGAGCACGTCGTCGACCAGGCCCTGGCCATCCTCAGGTCGCATCCGAACGTAAAATGCATGTTCACCACCCCCAAGCTGCTCGAGGCCCTGTGCGCGAAGGTCGACATTGCCAAGCTGGGGATTACGGGGATCTTTTGCGGCGGAACCGAGATGGACGAAGCCTTTCACAGAAAGGCCCGAGAAGAGCTCGTTCCCGGGGTCGATTTCGTTCCTACCTACGGGAATACGCTCATGGGGCTTGCCTGCAATCGGCCCTATGTCCCCGGCGAGGGCTACGCCATCACCTACTTCGCTCCACAGCCACGGGCTGTCCTGCAGGTCGTCGATCCGGAGTCTCCGGCAAGGACAGTTGAATACGACGAGCCTGGCAGGGTCAGGCTGACCACCCTTACCCGTGAATTTTTCGTTCCGGGCTTCCTGGAGCGGGACGAGGCCTGCCGATCGGAACCCATCACCGCCTATCCATGGGATGGAGTACGGGATGTCAGGCCCTTCGGCAGCCTCGAGCAGAACGTCGTGGTCGGAGTCTATTGACCTCGAGCCGAGATCCCGGGAGGCACCCTAACCCTGTTATTCACGGCGGGGCGCGGGTATGATTCGGGTTTTTCCAGCGGGACGAGAGGCGCCCTCGGGGCGCAGGCCGCATTTCATGTCTTTGGAACTGCTCGATAAACACTCACCGACACGCATCTCCTCCGGCCCGGGCAGCCTGCTCCAGCTCGGCGAGCTGGCGGTGGAATACGGCGGCAGCAGGGTGCTTGTCGTTTCCGACAGCGGCGTGGTCTCCGCGGGCCACACCCAGCTTGGAATGAACTCCATCAGCGCGGTGGGGCTGGCCGTCGAACTCTACGATGGAGTTGAGGAGAACCCTACCACGGCCCACGTCCGCCAGGGTCTGGAGATTGCCCGGCAGTTTGAGCCCGATCTCCTCGTCGGGCTCGGGGGTGGAAGCGCCATGGATTGCGCCAAGGGCATCAACTTCGTCTATAGCTGCGGCGGCGAGATCTCTGACTATCGTGGCGTAGGGAAGGCTACTGCCGGGATGCTCCCGATGATCGCGGTCCCAACGACCTCCGGGACCGGGAGCGAGACCCAGTCTTTCGCTCTTATCTCAGACAAGGATACCCATCAGAAGATGGCATGCGGCGATAAGCGCGCGATCTTCAAGGCGGCTATCCTGGATCCCCTTACCACGATTACCCAGCCCCGGCAGGTGACGGCCGCTACCGGTATCGATGCGGTTTCTCACGCTGTGGAATCCTACGTTACCCGCAAGAGGACCGAGCTCTCGATGGAGCTGTCTCTCGAGGCCTGGCATCTGCTCAGTGGGAGCTTTGAAGCTGTGCTGGAGAACCCTGATGACATCGAGGCGAGGGCTGCCATGCAGCTGGGGGCCAGCCTTGCCGGGCTGGCCATCGAAAACTCGATGCTGGGGGCCGCCCATTCGGCAGCCAACCCGCTGACCGCTCACTACGGCATCGTTCACGGGGCGGCTGTCGCCCTGGTCCTGCCGGCGGTGGTCCGCTTCAACTCCAGGGTCTGCGGAGATGATTACGGCAGACTGGCAGGCGATGATGAGGGCGGTGGAGAGGCCCTCGCCGTTCGCCTGGAAGAATTTCGGAAACTTAGCGGCTTGCCTCAGCGCTTATCTGACTGCAAAGTAAAGCAGGAGGACATCGCCTTGATGTCCTCCGAGGCCGCCTGTCAATGGACGGCCCAGTTCAATCCCGAGGACACGACCCCTGGGGTTTTCTCCGAGATCTACCGGGACGTGTTCTGATTTCCATCATTCGATGGAGCGCCCCCGGCTTGAATTCCAAGAAGGAAGGATCGAGAAAAGTGAGCGCACCCCGCATCCCGGCATTGAGATTCGCAGGAGGTGGACTGCTCCTGGGATCGACCATCTTTTTGCTCTCGTTGTCGCCCATGGACAAGGAGGGGGGCCGGGCAGACGGCAAGGATCCGTCTGCGATCGAGGCCAGAGAGGCAGGGGCTTCGGCTGCCGGGGTCGTCCCCGGGAAAGAGGCCGCTCCACAGTGGGAGGTTTTCAGGGGCGGGCAGCGCCAGGCAGGCTACAGGAAGGTAACGCCCGCGGACAAGCCGAAGCTCGCCTGGACCTTTGATATGGGAGACGCGGTGGAGGCTACGGCCGCGATCTCCGGCGGGGTCGTATTTGTGGCCGGAGTAGATGGGAGGGTTTGCGCTCTTGCCCTGGATGCCGACGACAAGAAGGGCAAGCTTCTCTGGGAACACAGGATCAAGGCCGGGATCCGTTCGTCGCCCGGGATTAAAAAGAACAGGGTATTTTTCGGCGATGATTTCGGTTTCGTCCACGCCCTCGATGCTGGCACAGGCAAGGAGGTCTGGAAGCCCGAGACAGCGGGAGGGGCGGAGCTCCTCTCGAGCGTGAATTTCTCCGGGAACGCGCTTCTCATAGGCTCCTACGATGGGAATCTCTACTGTCTTGATTGCGCCGGGGGGAAACCGCTGTGGACGGTAGAGACGGGAGCCCCGGTTCACTGCAGCCCCGCGATCAGCGATGGCAGGACCTTTGTGGCCGGCTGCGATGGCCTGCTCCGGGTCATTGACGTCATGACCGGCAAGGAGGTCAGCCAGAGGGAGCTGGGGGAGAATACCGCCGCATCTCCGGCCGGCGATGGAGATCAGCTCTTCGTCGGCACCTACGGCAGCCAGGTGAAGGGGGTAGACTGGATGTCAGGCATGGAACTCTGGTCTTACATGCATCCCCGCAGACGATTTCCGTACTACG
>JAKUSY010000276.1 GCA_022451445.1 Planctomycetota bacterium | reverse complement strand
GCGCGGCAGGATCTCCTGGCCGAGGTGGAGAAGGGACGGCTAGGGGCGGAGAGGGATGAGGAGCATCTGCCGCACAAGGTGTTCCCCGGCAACAGGCCGAGCAACACGATTATCGTGCGGCGTCTCGACCCCCGTACCCTGGGCGCGTTGCTGGCGATGTACGAGCACAAGGTCTTTGTGCAGGGTTGCATCTGGGGAATCAATCCCTACGACCAGTGGGGGGTCGTGCTGGGCAAGACCCTGGCCGCGAGGGTCCTGGAGGAAATCCGGGATGAGTCGGACGTCAGCTCGCATGATGCTTCGACCAACTCCCTGATCAACCACTACAAGAAGCTTCGCCGGGAGTCCGACTGAGTTACGGCCTGGCCACGCCGATCTTGCTGTCGGTAAAGCACTTAGATTATTCCAGGTGGTGCGCCACCGGCCTCGCGCCGCGATTCTCTTATTGGTGCCCCATGGATTTATGTGCGAAACTATCAGTCGGCTGAGGGGTTTCAGTGAGCGGCTCCTTCGTTCTGTTTCTTTCAGCGGCTTTTCTTTGCGAGAGTTCTTGATTCATGCCGAAACCGGGCTTTCTTTTCACGTTGCTTGCCGGTCTGCTGGCGGTCTTCGCTGCTGGCGATCTTCCTGGTGAAGACTACACCTCCCGGCATGTGGCTGCCGGGGTGGATCGGATCATCGGTGAATCGTTGAAGGCCGAAAATGCCGAGCTCGCTCCTGTTGTCTCAGACGAGGAGTTCCTCCGCAGGGTCAGCCTGGATCTTGCCGGGCGCACGCCTTCCCCGGAGGACCTGGCGCTCTTCTCCCTCGATCCCGCTGCGGCCAAGCGCTCGGCGGTGGTGGCTTCGTTGCTCTCCACTGAAGAGTATCCCGAAACCTGGGGACGCTATTGGCGGGATGTCATCGCCTACCGGGCCCAGGACCAGCGCTTCGGTATCGTTCGCGAGCAACTGCGCAGGTGGGTCAGGGACCAGCTTGCCGAGGATCGCGGATGGGACAAGATCGCCACTGATCTCCTGACGGCTACCGGGGACATCAACGACAATGGCCAGACCGGCCTGGTGATGGCCCAGATGGGAGAGGCCAATGAGCTGGCGGCCGAGACATCCCGGATCTTCCTGGGAATCCAGTTGCAGTGTGCCCAATGCCACGACCATCCCTACGACCGCTGGAAGAGGGAAGAGTTTCACCAGCTGGCGGCCTTCTTTCCGCGTCTCAGGATTGCCCGCAAGAGCGGCACGGAGGCAAGCCAGCGGCAGTTCGAGATCGTTGCCACGGATAATTCAGCGCGGAACTTCCAGCGTCAGCAGAGCGGCCAGGGGAATTTTACCGAGCGCTACGGCGCTCCGGGTACGTGGATCAAACGCTACGACAGGAATTCTGATGGAGCCGTCTCCTCGCGCGAGGTGCCCAGGGCGCTCGCTGGTCTCTTCGGACGTTTTCTGCGGGCCGGAGACAAGGACAAGGACAGGCACCTGAGCGCGGGAGAAATCAAGGCGGCCGTCAGCATGGCGATGTCACGGCCCCGGACCCGGGGAACCGGTGAGCACTATATGCCCGACCTCGAGAATCCCCAGAGTCGCGGGACCCTGGTTCATCCCGAGTTCTTCGTTACCAGCCAGGCCCCCGATGAGCGCAGCGACGATGCAGATCGACGCAAAGCCCTGGCGGGTTTCCTTACCGGTAAGGACAATCCCTGGTTCGCCCGCGCCCTGGTTAACCGGGCCTGGAAGGAGATGCTCGGCAAGGGATTTGTCGAGCCGGTTGATGACATGGGGCCCGACAGGTCGCCTGATTATCCCGAGGCTCTCGACCTGCTTGCTGAGGGCTGCCGCGAGAACGACTACAGCCTGAAGTGGCTGCTCTCGGCGATCGCATTGACAGAGACCTACCAGCGGCGTATTCGGGAGCCCTCGCCCTCGCCGGAGGCTCCCGCCTTCGCCGCGGTTACCTGTTCGAGAATGTCGGCGAGCAAGCTCTACAGGACCATTGTCCGGGTTCTCGAGCTGCGCCCGGAGCGGTTTTCCGGGCGGTCTTCCGGTTCGTCCTACCGCAGATCGAGAAATTCTCTCGAGAGCAACTTTGAGCGAATTTTCGGCTTCGACCCTTCAACTCCTACCGAGGATGTCGCCGGGACGATTCCACAGGCTCTCTTCCTGATGAATTCCCCCGTCGTTACGAGCGCGATACGCTCCAGGGGCGACACCATGCTCGCGCGCCTGCTTGGAGAACATTCCGATGACCGGCTAGTCTTCGGTGAGCTGTATCTGCGGGTGTTCAGCCGCCGACCCTCCGAACGCGAGTGGGAAATCTTCGGAAAATATCGCAAGTCCGTAGCGTCCCGGGGTGAGGCTTTCGAAGACCTCCTCTGGAGCCTGGTCAATTCGACCGAATTTCTCAGCGAGAGATGAACTGATGAAAATGAAATCACTGCAGCAGGGTTACGGTTCGGCCTCCGGCCTCGCAGGTCTCAGCCGCCGCGGCTTCCTTCGCGGCGTTAGTGCTGCAGGTATTGGGGCTGCGGGTATCGGCTCGCTCGGACTCCGCGAGCTGGTCGCCTTGAGGGCTGAGGATCTCCAGAAAAAAGGCATGTCGGTAATTGTCCTGTGGATGCAGGGCGGACCCAGCCAGTTCGAAACCTTCGATCCCAAGCCCGGCCACGACAGCGGCGGGCCGACCGAGGCGATCAAAACCTCCGTGGAAGGGATCCACGTCGCGCAACACTGGCCGCTGGTGGCCGAACAGATGAAGGATATCGCCCTCATTCGTTCGATGACGAACCGTGAGGGCAACCACCAGAGGGCTACCTACCAGCTGCACACGGGCTATGCTCCGACCGGCAGCGTAAAGCATCCTTCGTTTGGTTCGCTGGTCTCCAAGGAGATCGGTGACGCTGACAACGAGCTCCCGCAGTTTGTCGCCATTGGAAGTTCGCGGGGTCTCTCCGGCATCAGCGCCGGGTTCCTCGGTGTGGGCTACGATCCTTTCTCGGTTTCATCGCCTGAGCGTCCTCCGGACAATACGAAACTGGCAGTTGAGCCGGGCCGTCTTGGCCGGGCGATCGGCTTGCTCAACGAATTGGAAGGAGAATTTTCCCGCGCAGGTGCGGCTGATCGGGTCAGGGAACATCGTGCCCTCTACGCGAAAGCAAAACGGCTTGCCACCAGCAAGAGCCTCGAGGCGTTCAATATCTCCCGGGAGTCGGAGAAGACCCGTGAGCTCTACGGCGACGACTCCTTCGGCAAGGGTTGCCTGCTGGCCCGCCGCCTGGTGGAGGCGGGAGTCACCTACATCGAGGGGCGATCCAACGGCTGGGACACCCACAACGACAACTTCGAGCGGATCAAGACACTGGCCGGCGGAGTTGACCGCGGCTACGCGGCACTGATCGCGGACCTCCGCGACAGGGGCATGCTCGATCGAACCATGGTTCTCTGGATGGGAGAGTTCGGTCGCACTCCGCGCGTCAATGGCAGGACGGGCCGGGATCACTACCCCCGGGTCTTCAATCTCGCCATCTCCGGGGGAGGCGTGAAGGGTGGCCAGGTCATCGGTTCGAGTACCGAAGATGGCTCGCGGGTGAAGGACCGCCCGGTCAAGGTCGAGGACCTCTTCTCTTCTGTCTGCTACGCGCTCGATGTCGATACCGACAAGGAACACAACAGCCCGTTGGGCCGCCCGCTCAAGATTGTCGATGGCGGTGAAACGGTAACGGAATTGTTCAGCTGAATCTCGATGTGTCCCTGCCGCCCTGGTCTGGGACCCGCTACCAACCAGGAAGGTGAAATAACATGACCATACGAATGATGCTCACCGCTCTCATGCTGGCCGGGCTCTCCGCCGGCAGCTTGCAGGCGGAGGATGGCAAGTCCGACCAGGCCGGTGTTTTCAAGCGGCTCGATACGAATGGAGACGGCAAGCTCACGGCTGAGGAGGTGCCCGCGGACAAGCGGGAGTTTTTTGACCGCGCCTTGAGGAGTGGAGATGCAGACGGTGATGGCGCCTTGAACGCCGCCGAGTTCGCCAAGGCCTTCTCATCCGGCAGGGACTCGGACCGTGAACGAGATTCGCGCAGCCGAAGGCGTTCGGGATCATCCTCTGGCGGCCGCCCGGCCCCATACGCGGCGGATTTCATCAGGCGACTCGACAAGGATGGCGATGGCAAGGTTTCCAGTGAAGAGTTGCCGCAGACCTACAGGGCGCGCCTGGGTGTAAGATTCGAGGAGTTCGACAAAAACAAGGATGGAACTCTCAACCAGGAGGAGATCGCCGCGATGCTCACGGCATCCTATAGCTCACGCAGGTCCTCCGGGAGCCCGTCACGGGATACCGACAGGCCGAGGCCTTCCAGCCGTGATGCCGACCAGCCTTCGCAGGATGCGCTCTTCGCCATCCTCGACCGGGACAGGAATGGCAAGCTGAGCAGGCGGGAGCTGGAGGCCGCGGGCTCGATTCTCGCCCGGCTTGACAGGGACAAGGACGGCTCCGTTTCAAAGCGGGAAATCGCCGCGGTCGCCTGTGTCAGGGCTCCTTCGAGCAGGTCTTCACGCGAGCGGGACTACAGGGGCGGCATCTCTTCCTACGCCAGGCGCCTCGACAAAAATGAAGATGGGAAGCTCACGAAGGATGAAGCCAGCGGGCCGATCAAGGAGAGGTTCGACCGTCTCGATGAAGACGGCGACGGCATCCTCAAGGTCGAGGATATCGAGAAGGCCTTCAGGAGGCCGAGGAGCCGCTCCCCGAAGGACGGCAAGGACTCCGACTCCCGCCCGAGCGATCGCAGGAGACGATCATCGAGAGACAGCAAGGATTCCGATTCCCCCGAGGGTGCTCGCAAGGCCCCCGGCAGTCGCAGGGAAAGGCAGTCCTGAGCTTTTTGCCCAGGCCTGAAGGATCCGGCCGGCATCCCTCAGGATGCGGGCCGGATTT
>JAKUSY010000275.1 GCA_022451445.1 Planctomycetota bacterium | reverse complement strand
GTGGGCGCAGACCCTGGAGATGCCGGGTTTGCCGCGCCGCGTCGGCCGGCAGCGGGGCATGGCGGGCGGCGCGCGCCGCTCCGCGATACCGCTCAGCTACAGAACCAGTGTCGAGATCTATCGGAGCCAGCAGATGAAAGTTACCCTCAAGTCTTCGGCCGGCCGCAGCGCCGTTCGTGTCGTACCCCTCTTCTCCAAGGGAGGAGGGAAGAAGAACAGCTTCGGCCTCGAGCCGGCTGTCGCCGCGGTGGTGAAGAAGGCCTGCTCTTCCGGGATCTTTTCCGCCAAGAAGGGGGAGGTGCTGCCCCAGGTCGCCCCGGCTTCTTCGGCTGAAAAGACGCTGTTTCTCCTCGGTCTCGGCCCTCGCAAGAAGCTGGACGGGGAGGTCCTGCGCATGGCCTTCGGCAATCTCGGCAGGCGGCTTGTCGGGCTCGCGGGAAAGAGAGCGGCTCTCTCCCTCGAGCAGGGGGCTGCCACCCTCTGTCTCAAGAAGCTAGGGGGCGCCGGGGCTGTACGATCCATCGTCGAGGGCTGCCGCCGCGGAGCCTACGATTACCAGTCGCAGAAGGGCGGCAGGAAACCCCGCAAGCCTGTCTCGACCCTGGTGCTCGAGAGCGGAGCTTCGGTGGTGAAGGAGCTGCGGGCGGGGCTGAAGCTGGCGGATGCCTGCGTCGAGGGTGTGAATCTCGCCAGGGAGCTGGCCAATACGCCCGGCAACTATCTCTACCCCGCCAGTCTCGCGGCCAGGGCCAGGTCCGTGGCCCGCTCCAGCGGCCTGCGGTGCAAGGTGCTCGGCGAGAGCGAGCTGCGCCGCCAGAAGATGGGCGGCATCCTCGGAGTCGCGCAGGGAAGCGATCGGGCTCCAAGGCTGATCGAGCTGGAGTACAACCCGCGTGGCAAGGCCGAGAAGACCCTGGTCATCGTCGGCAAGGCGGTCACCTTCGACAGCGGTGGAATCTCCATCAAGCCCGCCGGTGGAATGCAGGACATGAAATTTGACATGGCAGGGGGCGCCGCGGCGATCGGAGCCATGAAGGCGCTGGCGCGTCTCAAGCCGAAGCTCAGGGTGGTGGCCATCGTGCCCTCGGCGGAAAACCTGCTCGGCGGGTCCGCTTATCGTCCCGGCGACGTGCTGCGTTCGGCCAGCGGCAAGACCATCGAGATCATCAATACCGATGCCGAGGGCCGGCTCCTCCTGGCGGACGCCCTGCACTACAGCCGCCGCTTCTCACCGGATGCGGTCGTCGACATGGCGACCCTCACGGGCGCCTGCGTGATCGCCCTGGGGACTCACGCCAGCGGTCTGATGAGTAACGACAAGTCACTGGCTCGCGAGCTGCTGAAGGCCTCGGCCAGCTGCGGCGAGCGCATCTGGGAGCTTCCACTCTTTGACGAGTATTACAAGATGGTCGAGAGCAAGGTGGCTGATGTGAGGAATTCCAGCGGCCGGGATGCTGGCTCGTCTACGGCTGGAGCCTTCCTGGGGCATTTCATCAAGGGGGTGCCCTGGGCTCACCTCGATATCGCCGGTACGGCCTGGAAGCAGACCCCCCTGGGCTACAATTCCCTCGGAGCTACGGGCACGGGGGTGCGTCTGATGGTCGAGCTGGCGTTGTCGATGGGCGCTTGAAAAGGCCGATAAAACTGAAACAGAATACGATTCTTCAATAGCCAGAGGGACTTACGGGTTGTGAAGTACCGCCTATGGAAACTCAGGCCAATCTTGTTATAATCTTCGGTTCGTTAGCTTTAAGTTCGTTTGAAAATACGCTTTAGAGTTTTTTTCGTCGCCGGGATGAAGCCGGGGCGGTCAGGTTTTTCAACGGTTTGCCCGCCGGGTTTACCGTGGAGGGTGTGGCCGGGCTCCAGGGTCCGCTCAATCAAAGGAAACAGGTATCATGAAGTTTATGAATTCTTTCGCCGGCCGGTCGTTTCTGCTTGGCGCTTTCGCCATCAGTATTCTTGCGGGTGGCTCTCCCGTCTTCGCCCAGGAACAGCGCAAGGTGTCCCACATCCTGCTCGGGTCCAAGGCCAAGGCCGAGGAGGTTCGCAAAGAAGTTGTCGCCGCCGGCGGAGATGCCAAGGCCTTCAAGGCCGCCTGCTACAAGCACTCCAAGGATGCGACCACCAAGCCGCTGGGAGGAAACCTCGGTTTCATCCGCCAGAACAGCGGCTACGATCCGGCCTTCAGCGCCGCGGCGTTCAACCTGAAGGCGGGCGGGATTTCCGAGCCGGTTCTTACCCAGTTCGGTTGGCACCTGATTCACGTGAGCGAGGTCAAGAAGGCAGCTCCGGCTGTCAAGGCTCCGGCTGGAAAGCCGGTTGAGGAGGCCACCCGCCTGGCGGCTGAAAAGGCCGCCGCCGCGAAGGCCGCCACCGCGAAGGCCGCCGCCGCGAAGGCTCCCGCAAAGCCTGCGGCTCCTCCCGTGGCTCCACAGGTGACCCGCCCGGTCCAGCCCGCGACTCCCGAAGAAGCCAAGGCGGCCCAGGCCGCTTCCGCTGCGAAGGCCGCGGCCCAGCCTCCGGTAGCCAGGCGCCGCCCTCTCGCAGCGCCCCGCAAGGTTATCCTGACGCTGGAGAGCCTGCTCTCCAGCTCCAGCCCGCGCGGCGCGCAGCTCGGTTTTCGCAAGGGCACCGCTGTCGAGTTGAACCTGACCCTCAAGAACGAGGGCAGGGCGGACCAGCGGCTTCCCGCGCCGGCGCTTCTGCCGCTGGGCTTCGAGGTCACCAGGCTGAGCGACAATAAGCTGATCGCGGGTGATTTCAGCGGCCTGGCCGATCCTGCCAATTACTTCGTCACGCTCAAGAGCCATGAAATTACCGGCCTGGCCATCAGCCTCAATAATTATTTTCCGAGCATGACACCCACCGGCCGCTACAGCATCAACTGGTCCGGCGCGGCCTTCTCCCGCAACATCGAGGCGCGTTTCGCGAAGGTCAGGGAATTGCCGGATTACCCGGGTCTCAAGAGTGAGCTGTTGAAGAACAACTCCCTGAGAACGAGAAAGATCTTCCTGGACCGCTCCGCCAACCGTTCGACCTCGCTCGGGAATGATTTCGAGTTCTCCATTTTCAGTACCGTGACCGCCAATAAGAGGTACTACGCCCGGGTCAATTTTTCCACCAGCAGCGACCCGGTGGTTTTCGAGCTTTCCGGAAGCAAGAGGGGCAACCTCTTCGCCATGAGGCAGTTTATCAATCTTGCCAACGAGGGGTTCTACGATCGCCTCAACTTCTACGATGTGCAGGCCGGAGATTACGCTCTCGGCGGCTGCTCGAGCAAGAACGGCATGGGAGTGCCTCCTCTGCGCCTAGCGAACCTGAAGAACGATGATGGGGTGAAGCACACCGCTGGAACCGTCTCCTTCGTAACCAGGGTTTCTTCCCGGCAGGGAAAGTCCCGCGGCGGCGAGGTGGGCAGCATCTTCTTCGTATCCCTGAAGGACCACCCGGAGTGGGACACTGTACACGTTCCCATCGGCAGGGTCGTCGAGGGTCTCGACGTATTTGAGAAGCTTACCTCCCAGGCCGTCTTCGACAGCGTGGTGATCCTGACCGCGGCGGAGTACGCGGGTGAATCGCCCGAGATCGCCGCGGTAACGTCAACCGAAACCCCTCCTTCCGAGGATCCGGTGGCTGCCAACTCGAAGGCCGGGACCACCCTTGAAAATCCCGAGGCCAGGATCAAGACCTCCAAGGGCGACCTGAACGTGACCCTCTTCGAGAACAACTGCTACAGCACGGTGGCGAGCTTCGTCACTCTCGCAGAGGAGGATTTTTTCTCCAAGAGCGAGGATGGTTCCAAGATGACCTTCTATGAATCCATCGAGCAGGACGGCAAGAATCTCTGCCTGATCACCGGCAGCCCGACCAATGATGGGGATGGAGATCCCGGCTACAAGCTTCTCGATGAGAAGACCAACCACAAATGCGAGCGCGGCTCGCTCGTCATGTTGAAGCAGTACGATCCCGAAACGGAGGGCTACGCCACCAACAGCTCTGGCAGCCAGTTCTTCATCTGCGTCCAGGACATTCCCTTCTATGACGTCAACCACGATTTCACCGTATTTGGCAAGGTCACCAAGGGACTCGAGGTTCTTGACAAGCTCCAGAAGGGCGATGCTCTCGAGGGCATCGAGGTGCTCAAGAAGAAGAAACACGGCTACGGGAATATCCGCAAGGTGAAGTAACAGCGAGTTTCAACCCGCTGTCGGAAGAGGCCCGGCTGCCAACTCGGCAGCTGGGCCTCTTCTTTTCTCAGCTTCATCGGTGTTGCCGGTCTTCTTGTTTCTCCGGGCGCTGGTGGATAAGATAGCCCGTTTGAGAGAAACCAGGGATGGCGAGATGAAGGCTGCCGGAGATCGGAAACAAGACGAGACGGTTGTCGATAAGCTGCGCGGGGAGATCGGGCAGAGGAGGCTCTCTCTCGACGAATGGCTCCGGCTTCTTCCCGCCGGCGAGGACGTGACGCTGCCGCTGGCGGTCGAAGATGATGAGCTCTTTGCTCTGGCCGACAGCCGCCGCCGTGAGTTGCATTCCGATGATGTCGTCACCTACATCATCGATCGCAACATCAGCTATACCAACATCTGCACCTCGATCTGCAATTTCTGCGCCTTCTACCGCTCTCCCGGAGAGGAGGGCGGCTACGTTCTGTCCTATGATGAAATATTCAGCAAGGTGGAAGAGACGATCGAGCTCGGCGGCAGCGGGATTCTCTTCCAGGGCGGCCTCCACCCCGATCTGCAGCTCGATTGGTCCACGAAGCTCTTCCGCGCGCTCAAGAGCCGCTATGGAATCCATCTGCACTGCCTCTCTCCTACGGAGATTCTCGGGCTCCAGGAGGTGAGCGGTCTCGGCGCCCGCGAGATCCTCGCGACCCTCAAGGAATCCGGTATGGACTCGATGCCCGGCGGGGGTGGCGAGATCCTTGTCGATGAGGTGCGCTCC
>JAKUSY010000274.1 GCA_022451445.1 Planctomycetota bacterium | reverse complement strand
GCCAAGCTCTTCACAGCCAATGTTGAACTTGTACTCTCCCACGCCGAGCCTGTGGGATGGAATCCTGACCTCGAGCTCAAAAATTTTCTCATCAAACTCCTCGAGCTCGGCACTGCAGGCCCAGCCGTTGAACGCCCCCCCGACGTGGAGGGTCATCTCCCCCGGGAAGAACCTCTTCTCATCCACCAGGAGCATCATATCGACTCGAAATAAGATCTCGATGTCGGGCCCCCCCTCGACATCGTCGAAGAAGACAAGCGGGAGCTCGATCTCCACATAGCCGTCCCGATTGGTGTCGGGCTCATTGCCGGTAAACCTGTAGCGGCGGTTCGAGATGCTGTCTTCCCAGCCTGAATCAGAACAGTTGATATTGAACTTGTACTGCCCGGTGCCTACCGGGTGACTCGGGACCTGCAGATAGAGCTCGTAGACGCCATCCTCGTCGTCGTCATTGAGCGGCTCACTGCAACCCCACCCATTGAAGGCCCCGCGGACGACGACCTGGTCGGTCGATGGATCGAAGCGCCCCGAGGCGATCTGTACACCCATATCTACCTGGAAAAACAACTCCGCGTCCGCTCCACCCAGCACGTCATCGAAGAAGCCCGTATCGAGGACAAGCTCTCCAACGCCATCGCGCGCCTCAGCCGGCTCCCGGCCGGTGACGGTATTGCGCCGGTTGGAGATCGCGTCCTCCCAGCGCCCGACCCCCCCCTTGCCGCAGTTGATGTTGAACTTGTACTCGCCGGAACCTATTACGTGGTTGGCGACCTGTACCTGGATCTCGTAGACCCCCTCCTCGTCGACAGACTCCAGCATCGGCTCGGTGCAGCCCCATCCGTTGATCGTGCCGCGGACAACCGGAAAATCGGCCCCGGGATTGAAACGGCCAAGGCCAATCTGCACGTTCATATCTACGCGAAAAGTAATCTCGACATTCGCCTGGGCCCAAAGAGTTGTAGCGCAGAGCGCCAGCGCCCCGGCAAGCAGAGCTGTCTTCATCCCTTATATTCTCCCGCAAAAACTTCGCCATCTCCCATCGAGGGCCGACGGGGACAGGAAAGCGGACCCTCAACACCAAAAAAACACGGGAGACTGTCTCCGATAAAGGAGACCGTCTCCCGTGAATAACCGGAAAATCCTCAGCTGCCGAGGACCTTGGCGACGGCCGCGGTGACTTCCGCGACGCTCTTCTTGTCGAGCTTGTTCAGACCGAAGGTCTTGACCACCGTCTTGTTCTTGTAGATGACAACGGTGTGCTTGGCCTTCTCGTTGATCTTCCAACCCCTGGGAGCTTTCGCGCCCCCACGGTTGATGGTCATATCGACGGCCTTGAGCTTATTGTCCGCGGCAAAAGCCGTAAGCTTCTTGCGCGCAGCTGCCTTGTCATCATCGAGCGAGACAAGGTAGGCGATCGAACCCCTGGAATTGGCGGCAACCTTATCGATTCCCCTGACCAGACTGGCCAGGTCTTTGCCCACGTCGCGTGAAAAGATCGCGACGGAGGCGCTTCTGCCGCCAGCTCATATATAGCAGAGACCGTTTTTCCGTTTTACGAACTTGCCGGTGACGGGAAGAACGTTGAACTTGGCAGTTCCCTCTCCCGCCTTACAGCCTGACTCGACCTTCCCGGACTCATCCGCGAATGCGGGCGTCACCAGGAGAGCGGCCAGGAGCAGCGCACTGAACTTCATGAGTAGCTCCTTTCAATAAAGCCGTTTCATTTACCGTGTTCAAAACATTCTTTTTGCCAAAAGGTATCTTACCAGCTTCAGGGCTTGATTGGGAAAAATCGCAGGTCCCGTAAACCTCTGAGAATGGCATCTCTTGCGATACCCGGACAGTTTCGTATGATCATGGGCCGCGCAGGGTCACGCAACTCTACTGAAACACCGCCGGAGGGTGAATGTCAGAGAAAAAAACCGGGCTCGCAAGCTACGAGAACGTCGATGGCGACTACCTCGAAAAGCGCTCGCTGAAAAAAAGCGCCGGCTGGGTGCTGCTCTGGGCGCTCGGGGTCGGAGCGGTCATCTCGGGTGATTACTTCGGCTGGAACTTCGGGCTGAAAGCGGGAGGCTTCTGGGGGCTCGGCATCGCCACGCTCGTGATGGCCGTGATGTACGTTTGCATGGTGTTCAGCATCGCGGAGCTTTCGGCCGCCCTGCCCCATGCCGGAGGGTTCTATTCTTTCGTAAGAAACGCCTTCGGGCCCACGGGAGGTTTCATCTGCGGCCTCACCGATGCTATCGAATACGTCCTCACCCCGGCCGTCATCGTTGTCGCGATCGGTGGTTATATGAACAGGCTCGTGGGGGGGCTAAGCGGTGAAGAATTCAGCGGCTACGACCCTGCCTGGTGGGTGCTCGCCTACCTCTGCTTCGTCTACATCAATATTCGCGGCGTCGAGCTGACCCTGAAGGTAGGGCTCGTAATAACCCTGGCCGCCCTGGCCGTGCTCGTTGTTTTCTACGTAAGCGCGCTGGCGAGCGGGAGC
Organism: Planctomycetota bacterium; assembly: GCA_022451445.1. Taxonomy (GTDB): domain Bacteria; phylum Planctomycetota; class UBA8108; order UBA8108; family UBA8108; genus UBA8108. Next base: position 2,458 of record JAKUSY010000274.1, on the reverse strand, counting down.
TTCGACTCGGAGCTTCTCTTCAACATACCGGCGGAGGAAGGCCAGGATCCGAGATGGCTTCCAAAAGGCTGGAGCGGGGTTTTCCTGGCACTCCCTTTCGCGATCTGGTTCTACCTGGCGATCGAGCAGTTGCCGCTTGCGGCCGAAGAGACTCACGATGTGGTACGGGACATGCCCAGGGCTCTCATCCTCGGCATCATCACCCTCCTGGCCCTCTCGGTTTTCACCCTTGTCCTCAATACGGGCATCGGCGGAGGGGCGCTTGCGATCCAGGGCTCCGATGCGCCGCTCAGTGATGGATTCAAAGCCATTTTCGGATCAGGTGGAATGACTCTCGTCCTGACGCTGGTCGCCCTGACCGGCCTGGTCGCCAGCTTCCATACGATCATCTACGCTTACGGACGGGTGCTCTTCGCTCTCTCCCGGGCCGGCTATTTTCCACGCTGGATCTCCAGGACGTCTGAGCAAAAAACTCCCCATCGCGCCCTTATTCTCGGAGCGGCGATAGGCCTCGTGTGCGCGCTGGTGCTTCATTTCCTCGGTAAGGAAAAAAACGCGGCCGGGGAGGAGGTCAATACCGCTGTCGGCGGCGCCCTGCTCAACATGGCCGTATTCGGGGCGGTGATCTCCTACGCGCTGGTCATGTTCAGCTACATCAAGCTGCGAGTCACACGCCCGGAGCTCGAGCGGCCCTATCGAAGTCCGCTGGGAATCCCAGGAGCGGCGCTCGGCGCCTTGCTCTCGATCGCCGCGCTGGGAGCCACGATCTACAGGAAAGATTTCAGACCCGGTATTTATGGAGTCGCCGTATTTCTTGTTCTGGGTATGGTTTACTATCTTGTCTACAGCCGCCACAAGCTCGTGGCGCAGGCGCCGGAGGAGGAGGTAGCCCTCCTGGCGAAGCACCTCGATGAGCTCGACGGCAAGAGAGAGGTTTCAGATGAGTGAAAACCAGGGCCTGCTGCATCTTGACGAATTGCGCGCACTCGTCAGAAGGGACGAGATCGACACCGTGCTGGTGGTCTTCACGGACCTCTACGGCCGCTTCATGGGCAAGCGCTTCGACGCCGGTTTCTTCCTAGAGAGCGCGGCCAGGGACGGCACCCACTGCTGCAATTACCTGCTCACCGTCGACATGGAGATGGAGCCCGTGCCGGGCTACGAGCTCGCCAATTGGGAATTGGGCTACGGTGACTTCCACATGGTTCCCGACCTCTCGACGCTCAGGCGGGTGACCTGGCTCGAAAAAACGGCCATGGTCATCTGCGATCTCGAGGACGACAAGGACCACGCGCCCGTAGCCGAGGCGCCGCGTTCGCTGCTGCGCCGCCAGCTCGAGGCCTCCTCCTCGGCGGGCTACGACGTTTTTGCCGCCTCGGAGCTCGAATACTACATCTTCGAGGACACCTATCGCGAGGCGCATGAGAAGGGCTACTCCGGCCTGCGCCCGACCGGCTGGTACCTCGAGGATTACCACATGCTTCAGGGCACCCGGGTCGAGAAGCTCAACCAGGCCGTCCGCAGGAACCTGAAGAGCTCCGGCATCCCGGTGGAAAACTCCAAGGGCGAGTGGGGACTCGGACAGCACGAGCTCAACATCCGCTACGCCGAGGCTCTCGATATGGCGGACCGCCACGGCATCTACAAGCAGTGCTTCAAGGAGATCGCCGAGGAGCTCGAGATGAGCGTCACCTTCATGGCCAAGTACGACGATGACCAGGCCGGCTCGAGCTGCCATGTGCACCTGAGCCTCTGGGAAAACAAGCTCAACTCCTTCGATGGCACCAACGAGCTCGGACCGGTGCGCTGCTCGGATATATTCAGGTGGGTCCGCGGCGGCTGGAGCGCCCACGCCCCCGACGTGATGGTCTTCTACGCTCCGACCACCAACTCCTACAGGCGCTACAAGGCGGGCTCCTGGGCCCCGACGCAGCTGGCCTGGAGTCACGACAACCGCACGGCCGGGTTCCGGGTCGTCGGCAGCGGCAAGAGCCTACGCATCGAATGCCGGCTTCCGGGAGCCGACTGCAACCCCTACCTGGTATACGCCGCGGCGCTGGCCTCGGGACTCGACGGGATCTACAACCAGCTCGAGCCGCCCCCCCACTTCGAGGGTGATGTCTACCAGGCGAAAGAGCTGCCCGCCGTACCCGTGAATCTCGCCGAGGCGACGGACCTTTTCGAAAAGAGCGCCTTCGCCAGGGAGGCCTTCGGTGACGCGGTGGTGGATCACTACACGCGCTTCTTCCGCACCGAGGAGGCGGCTCGCGATGAGTCGGTGAGCAATTGGGATCGAAAGCGCTACTTCGAACGCATCTGAGGACCGACCGGATACATGAAGCCCGCGCTGATCGCAATCACCACCTACGGACGCAACGAGGACGGGCATTTCTTCCTGCCATCGGAATACGTCGACAGCGTCCGCCGAAGCGGCGCCTGCCCCATCCTGCTGCCCCCG
>JAKUSY010000273.1 GCA_022451445.1 Planctomycetota bacterium | reverse complement strand
GGCCTCCTGTTTCCGACGGTCGGCATCGGAGTTGGCGACCGTAATCTTGGCGCGGTTCTCGCCCTCGACCGCGGTAGCCTGGGCGGCGGACACCTCGCTACGCTGCTCACGTTCGGCCTGGGCCTTACCGATCTCGCCGTCTCGCTCCTTCTGGGCGACCTGCACCTTGGCTTCGTTGATGGCGCGCGCGGCGGCATCCTTACCAAGGGCGTCGATATAGCCGGATTCGTCGGTAACGTCCTGGATGTTTACGTTGATCAGTCGGATGCCGACCTTGCGCAGCTCGACCTCGACACCGTTGGAGATGTTCTCGATCAGCTTGTCGCGGTCGGCGTTGATCTCCTCGATAGGCATGGTGGCGATCACGACACGCATCTGACCAAAGATGATGTCCTGGGCGAGCGACTGGACGTCGTTCATGGAGAGCCCCAGCAGACGCTCAGCCGCGTTTTCCATGACTCCGGCTTCAGTTGAGACTCCCACCGTAAAGGTAGATGGAGTGTTGATACGGATGTTCTGTTGCGAGAGCGCCCCCTCGAGCTTGATGTCGATGGGGATCGGGGTCAGGTCGAGGAACTGGTAGGCCTGGATCAAGGGCCAGACAAAGGCCGCGCCACCGTGGATGCACTTCGAGGAGCGCCCACCGGCTGTTTTTCCGTAGATCACGAGGATCTTGTCGGAGGGGCAGCGCTTGTAGCGCATGGCGAAGGCCGCCAGCGTTCCAAAAATTACCAGGAGAAAGACAACTGTGGTGCTGAGAAAGCCCGCCATTGATTATTCCTTTCGCCGCCCCTTTCAGGGGCTTCTAGCTTTGAATAGATGGGCTTGACAAGTATGGCCTTCCGGCCGATCTGCTCGGAAAGCCTTGCCGTTCATGCCGCGCCCAGGCCTATCTCAATTTACGGACGATCTCCTCGATCGACTGGTCCTTTGACACCATCCTGATGAGTATTCTCTTGATGCCCAGGTCCTTTGTTTTTTCGAAGCTGAGGTCGTTGGCACCCTCGCGAAGTTCCATGATCTCGAGCTCGATGGTGCCGGCGGGGTCGTTCGGGGTCAGCGTATCGACGTCTTCGACGTGAACGGTGAGCTTTCCATCCTTGAGCGCCCTGATCTGGGCGGCCTTGAGCATCTCCTCGCCCAGCAGCTTGTCGAGGGTTCCATCGCTCACCCCGGACCATTCGGCGATCAGGGTGTTGTCATCGGTGGCGCTCTGGTGGATCGTATTGCCCTGCCAGACGATCCTGTAGCGTATGTCCGGCGCGCCGGAATCGCCTGAATCCCAGGCCTCGTCGTCCTGGCTCGTCGGATAGAGCTCTATCTGCGAGACGTGGACGTAATAGACCCCATCGTTCCTGAGCCCCCGGGTGCCCAGGCTCGTCCCGCCAGGGGAATCCTGCCGGGCTACGGCAACCCAGAGGAAGCCCGCGGCAATGACAACCAGCGGAGGAAGAAGGAAACCGATCCACGAAGGCGAGGCCTCACTTTTTGCCGTTTTTTCTTCGTCGCTCATTGGGTGTGGGGGGCCGCCTGGCTGTTGCGAGTTCCTGCCGCGCGAACAGCGCTCAGGGATTCAACAATTCCGTCGTCATGCGCTGGTACTCTTTGCGAAGCATCTCGTTGCGGAATTCCCTCAGCGGAGGGATCTGAAGCTGCATGAGGGCCTCGAAATTCTGCCTTCCGGTTTTCATGAGGCGAGATACGTCGCTGGAGAGCTTGACGGTCTTATAGGTGTTGAGCGCGGTGGCGAGGTTCTTCTTGATCTGCTGGTTCTCGGAACGGATGAGGTCAGCGTTCTGCAGGAGATACTCGGTGTAGAGCTTCGCCGCCCGCTGGGTTAATTCGTTGGATTCGATATTGCTGCGCAGGATCTCTTCCTCTCCTCCCTCCTTCCGTATCAGCTCGAGCGCCTGTCGGATATTCTCTTCCGCCGTTTTCCCGTAGCTCTGGAGGCGGGGGATGTGCTGCTTGTCGATCTCGGAGATGAAGCGCTCCTGCATGCGATCCATGATCTTCACCAGCACCACGTGCATGCCGTAGTAGCGCTTGGCGATGTCGAGGGCCTCGCCGCTTTGCTCGGTAAGGTCCTGGAGCTGGCCTGTCAGCTGCCTGATGTTGTCGAAGAGTGAGATCATGGATACAAAGTCGTCTCCGGAAACCGATGAGAGCAGGGACTCCAGTCCATCCCTGTCGATATCGAGGTGGAGCTCCTTGAGGACCTTCACGATCTCGTCTTTCAGCTTTTCGATCGCTTTTTCGTTTTCGGAAATTTCTTTTTCCTCGGCGGCGATCATCTCATCGATGTCTTCCTTGGTGTAGATGAAGGGCCTGTCGAAGAACCCGGTCTCTTTCTCGCGCAGGGCGAAGATCCTTCGCTGGCGGTAGTCGGCCAGCTTGTGATGCCCCTTGCGGATCAGCTGGCGGGTGGCGTGCAGTTTTTTCCAGCGATCGCGCAGGGGTGAAGAGTCGAGCATCTCGATCGCCTCATCCAGCAGCTCACGCGTTTCGGCTTCGTTGCTGAACTGGTCGCCGCCCAGGGGTCGCAGGAGGAGGAATCGGCGCTTCGGGAGCGAGTCGTGCCTGTCAACGAGCTTGCGCGCTTCGTCGAGGGTGGGGACCACCTTCTCGAAGAGACGGCCGATCCGGTCCTCTTCTTTTTCACGAAGCTCCTCGGCGGGATCTCCATCCTGCGCCCGGAGTCCGGACAGGGAGGCGGCCAACAGGACGAAAAACAGCAGGCCTGCCGCCGCTTTCTTCTCTCGAGGTCTCATTTTGAAGTCTCCAATATGTTCCTTCGGAATCCCCAGGAACCTACAGTTCAAACATCCTACGGCGACTTTCCAAGATTATTCCTGAATATAACGGTAAGTTGCCTGAATGTAGACCTTTAAGAGACCTCCCATGAGAACTGCAGGGGGTGTCAGCGGCGCCTGCGGGACGCCCGGAGGTTTTGTCGGGGCCTGGGGACCTCTAAGGGGTCTGTTTTTCGATTCGATAGAGGGCTGACTTGGTACGCAGTATCAGGGCGTTGCCGGAGATGGCCGGGCTGGCCATGAAGCCGCCATCTATCTTATTGCGGGCAAGGAGCTTGAATTCTTTGCCGGCGGCGATGACGGGTATCTCACCGTCCTCGTTGAAAAAATAGAGCCGGCCCCTGCTCAGGATCGGGGAGGCTGCGTAATTGCCGCCAAGGCGAGCGGTCCAATGGGCCTTGCCGGTCTCGGCGTCCACGCACGAGGCGACCCCGAGATCGCTGACCCTGAAGAGGAGCTTCCCAGCCAGGATGAGAGAAGATTTTTTCGGGACACCGCGCTTGGAGGCCCAGGCGAGCTTCTCAGCCGGGAGCTCCCCCTTGCCCTCGGGCCTGATCGCCGACATCCGTCCCATCCCGTTGGTGACGAAGACCAGGCCGCGTCCGTAGACCGGGCGGGCCGAGGCGTTCATGCCCCCGGTGCGGAAGGTCCACAGGAGCTTGCCGGTCCGGGGATCCAGTGATTCAGTCGCCACGGCGGCGGGTGCGATGAGCTGGGCCAGGCCCTTGTGGGTGATGACCACGGGGGTGCCGTAGGCTTTCTTCCTGTCGCCATTGTCCGTGCGGAAATCGAAGGCGCGGTGATGGGTCCACCGGGTCTTGCCCGTTTTCTTGTCGAGGGCGACCACGAATTGTCTGTCAAAGCCGTCGAAGTGGAGAATGTACAGGTCTCCATAGGGAATCGGCGAGCTGGCCGGGGAGCGATGGTGGTCGCATTCTATGTCCCGCCGCTCCCAAAGGGTTTTTCCGGTCGCGGTGTCGATGCAGGCGTTCCCGTGCGCGCCGAAGCTGACGAAGATCCGGCCCTCCTCGATCACAGGGGTGGGCGAGGCGTAGCTGTTCTTCGCGATGCAGAATTGCGGCTCGGCTACGTTGAAGACCAGGATGTCGTGGAGCTTCTTTCCAGTGTCGAGGTCAAAGCAGAGGGCCCAGAGCTTGTGGCCATCGGGCAGCGCGTTGGTGACCCAGATCTGTTTTCCCCAGATGACGGGCGAGGACCAGGCCTTGCCGGGAAGGGGGGCTCTCCAGGTGACCTTGTTTTTCTCGCCGAATTCAAGCGGCAGGGCGGCCCCGGTTTTCCCATCGGCGGCGGAGCCCCGGAACTGGTTCCACTCGGCGCCTCGGGAATTTACGGTGATCGCCAGGAGGACAGACAGGAAGAGACTTGGGAAGAGGCGCATTGGGTTCAATCCTCGAGTTGCGAATACGGAGGGCGAGTGTCCGGGGAGTCGACGAACGGAGGGCCCCCGTGTTTTCCATATTGGAAGAGACCGGGGGGGATATTTCAATCTAATGATTGGGGGCATTGTTCGTGGGCGGGGGCCGGGCTCACGGCGTGAGGGAGTGATTTCATTCCCCAGCGGGATCTTGCATGCATGCTGAAACTCAGGCAGGATGGGTAGCTGCCGACGCCGAGGGTCGGAGATCTCTCACGCCAAGCCGTATTGCATACCTTCAGAGGATAGTTCAATGGGCTTCATCCGCCGGATTCTGATGTCGACGATTTTCCTGGCGACCCTCGCCTCCTGGGCCGTTCCGGGCCCTCTCGCGGCTTCCCTGCCGAATATCGTTTTCATCATCTCTGATGATCATGACAACGAGCATCTCGGCTTCATGGGCAACGCGACGGTTCATACGCCTAACCTCGACAGGCTTGCCGACGCGGGAACGGTTTTCCCCGTGGCTCACCTGCCGATGTCCCGCTGCCATCCCACTCTTGCGAGCTTCCTGAGCGGGCGCTGGCCGCATCAGTCCGGCATTTATTACAACTTTGGAACGAAGAAGCTCGCCGCGAAGAACTCCCTGCCGTCGGTGCTGAAGAAGGCCGGCTACGCCACCTATGTCGAGGGCAAGTACTGGGAGGGGGACCCGCGTGAAATGGGCTTTACCCACGGAAGGGGAAAGACCGCCAAGACCTTTGTGCGCAAGGGGCAGGCCGAACAGTTT
>JAKUSY010000272.1 GCA_022451445.1 Planctomycetota bacterium | reverse complement strand
AAACTCAGCGTCGGTACTTACCGCGAAGGCGACGACCGTGATCATCGCCAGGAGGAGGTAGGTTCCCACGATATGGAGGTGGGCGAAGAGGAATTCGAAGATGGCGTAGCCGAAATAGCCGCCGGCGAGGTAGCCGTGACTTCCGGAGTTCCTGAGGACGGCGACCTCGAAGGTCGCAAGGGTGAAGATGATGCTCAGGCTGCCGAAGATTTTCCAGCCGGGCTGGCGGATGTTCAGACGGAAGAACATGCAGATCCCGGTGATGGCGAGGATCGAGGTCAGGGTATAGCTGCCAATCCGGCCGAACCAGCTGATGATCCAATTGCTGAGCAGGGCTCCCACGGGGCCGCAGATGTTGGCGGTGTTTTCATTGCCCGGGAGCGTGTCCCCGGGATTCCAGGTGTAGAGGCAGACCGCCAGGAATGCGGTAAGACCCAGCAGAACGAACGCCAGGACCTCGTTTGAAGACTCTTTGCGCATTGATTTATTCATCCATTGCCGTCGGGAACAGGGGTTTCACCAACCCGCGGAAAGTCCGCGGAATTACGTCTTGATGGCGACAAACGCGCCTGTCGTTTTATCGGCAGTTTTCAGCGGTTTCTTTAGCCCCGCGGAGCCCGCCCGGCTCCGAATCAGCCGCCGCCGGTCTCGATGTGGTCGAGGAGGCTCGAGGCGAGCTCGCGCTTGGAGATGAGCCCGAGCGCGTGTGTGGAGCCGTCGGCGCTGAGGATGTGGTAATCACTGGCTTCCCGGCCTATAGCCTCGGCGTCGTTGACGACGATCCAGTCGAGGTTCTTGGTCTCCAGCTTGCGCCGTGCGTTGTCGAGATGGGCGTCGGTTTCGAGCGCGAAGCCAGCGTGGATTTTCGCGGTCTTCTGCCGGCCGAGAATGGCGAGGATGTCCTCGGTGGGCTCGAGCTTCAGCTCGAGGTCTCCGGCGCCTCGCTTGCGCTTGGAGGGCTGGAAGGCGGCGGGCCTGAAAACGCTGACCGCCGCCGCCGAGATGAGAAAATCGCAGCCGGGATGCCGCTCGAGGGCAGCCTCGAGCATCTCGGCGGTACTGACGACATTGAACACCCGGGCGCCGGCGGGCGGCTCATGTTCGATGGGACCCAGCACGAGCTCGACCTCGTACCCCCTGCCGAGAGCCTCCTGCGCCAGGGCGATCCCCTGCAGGCCGCTCGAGGCGTTGGATACGTAGCGGACAGGATCAAGGTACTCCCGTGTGGGGCCCGCGAGGATAAGACAGCGCGCGGTCTCGCTCATCCGCCTCCGGGCTCCGGCTGGAGGACCTGGTCGATGGCGTCAATGAGCTCTACGACCTCCGCGAGCCTTCCGGGGCCGATCGAGCCGCAGGCGAGGTGGCCTTCCCCGGGCTCGATGAGCCGGTAGCCCAGGACCTCCTGGAGCCGGGAGATGTTCTCCTGGACGACGGGGTTCTTCCACATGCGGTTGTTCATCGCCGGAGCGAAGAGCACCGGTTTGTCGAAGGCCAGGGCGGTGACGGTCAGCAGGTCCCCGCCGAGCCCCCCGGCGAGCTTGCCGATGAGGTCCGCCGTGGCGGGAGCGACCAGGAGCATGTCAGCCCACTCAGACAACGAGATGTGCTCGCCCTTGTAGGCCGGGTCGTCTTCGAAGATGTCGGTGAATACCTCCTGGCGGGTTACAGCGCGGAAGGTGAGAGGAGTGATGAACTTCTGAGCGCCCGGGGTCAGGATGGTTCGGACTACGTCACCCCGCTGGGTAAGCTTCGATGCGAGGTCGGCGCTTTTATAAGCCGCGATTCCCCCGGATACACCCAGCAAGATGTTCGACATGATTGCTTACCAGGGGCCGTGTCCTCCCTTCCGGAGGCTCCGGCCCCTGCTCCCGCTTGACCCTGCAGTGAGAGTCTTACTTCTTCTGGTTCAGAAGCGCGGCCAATTCCTTGATTCGCTGCTCCTTGATCTTCTTGATATCGGAGCCGTAGACCTCGCCGCCTTCATCATCTTCGTCGCCTTCGCCCCCGGAGGCGTCAGCGTCTCCCGGTTTCTCGGTGCTCACGGCCTCCTGCAGGGCGTGGTCCAGTTCTTCGCGAACCGCCAGCTCGATCTTGCCCTCGAGGATCTCCTTGATGACGATATCGCGGAGGGCGGGCTCTTCATTGTCTTCGAACTCGACCAGGGGGGGGGAGCCCCTGTTCAGATCAACGATCCTCTTCTGGATGAGCGAGGTCAACCTGAACTTACCGCCGACCATTTTAACCAGCTTTTCTTCACTGTTAATATCGAGCATTAGAAATCTCCATTTACCCGTGGTTATTGATTTTCCTTATCTGATTCGCACGGTCTCGTGACCAGGGCCTCGAGATCCTCTACCGCCTTGTCGAAGTCTTCGTTGACGACGACGTGATCAAAGGCGGATTTTTCCTCCCTTTCACACCTGGAAATCTCCAGGCGTTTCCTGATTACCTCTTCTGAATCCGAGGCCCTGTCCAGGAGCCTTCTCTCGAGTTCCTCCCCGCTGGGAGCGTCAATAAAAATCGTCATCAGCTCGGGGATTCCCGAATCCCGGAGCTGCCGGGCGCCCTGCACATCTATATTGAGCAGCAGGTCCGTCCCGTTTTCTATCCCCTCCTCAACCTGGTCCCTGGGAGTTCCGTAGAGGTTTCCGTAGACCTCCGCGTGCTCGAGGAAGCGACCGGCCTGGAGGCCTTTTTCAAAATGGTTCCTGTCTGAAAAATGATAATCCACTCCGTCCTGTTCACCCTCACGCGGCGGCCTCGTGGTGCAGGTGATAACCCTCTTGCATCTCGATCTCTCGAGCAGCGCCTCGCAGAGGCTGGTTTTGCCGACCCCGGAGGGCCCCGATATGACGATCAAACGACCTCTCTTACTCAACGTTGAGAACCTGTTCTTTCAGGCGGTCCACCTCGGCCTTGATCTCAACAACAGATCTTCCTACCTCGCTGCCGGGAGCCTTGGAGCCCATGGTGTTGGATTCCCTGAACATCTCCTGGCAGATAAATTCGAGTTTTCGTCCTACGGGCTCCGTACTCTCCATGGTTTCGGAAAATTGCTCCAGGTGGCTGTCCATCCGGGCGATCTCCTCGCTGATGTCCGACCGTTCCGCCAGGAGGGCCGCCTCTCTCAGGACCCCGCCCTCATCGAGACCGGCCTTCTGTTCTCCAAGCAGCGCCCTGGTGCGCTCTTCCAGTTTTCTGAAGTGTTCTTCGAGCGCCTGCGGGGCGGCTTTTTTCACCTCTCCCATCAAGCTCCCGACGTTTTCGTAACGGACCCGGAGCTCTTCGCGGAGATTCCCGCCTTCGTGCTCACGCATCTCGATCATCTTTGCCAGGGCGTTCTCCATAGTCTCCAGCGCGATCGGCAGCACCTCTGCCCGTTCCGGGATGACGCTGTCGTCCGCCTTGATCGCTCCGGGCAGTGTGAGGATGTCCTGCAGCCTCACGTCTTCTGTCGAGCCCAGCTCCTCGCGGAGTTTTTTTACCGTATCCACGTATTTTTTTACAACGTCCTCGTTTACCTGGTAGAGGTCGGAAAAGGTGGTCGGTTGAAAGCGCAGGGTGAAAAAAATCGAACCTCTCGCAAGGCGCTTTCGCACAGCCTCGTCCAGGTCAACCTGGAGAAAACTGACCTCGTCGCTGATTTTTGAACTGATCTTGAGAAAGCGGTTGTTGACGGCCTTGATATCGATACCCAGAACGAATTCCGGTGTTTCGGAAACAGCGTCACCGTAGCCTGTCATGCTACGCATTTTTCGGGACTCCCGTTCCCGCCCGAGCGGGATTCAATTAGGCGGCTCAATTGCCGCTGCCGCCAGAAGAGCCATCCGTTCCCGTATTGCCACTCGGGCCAGGACTCAGGCCTGGCCGCGCCTCCGCTCCAGCACCCGCCGCAGGGGGGGGCTTGAGCGCGTCATCGAGATCGCCATGGTCGCCGCCCGCTCCAATTCCCATATCCGACATATCATACATTCCCCAGAGGATGACCAGGATCGCGAATGCAATGCTCAGACCCGCGGTCACCTTGACGATTCCCTTCTGTCCGCCGGCTCCCAGCAGGGCATCGCTGCCGCCGGCCGAACCGAACGCACCTCCGAGGCCTCCCTCCTTGGAGTCCTGGAGAAAGACGATCGTGATAATCATCAGCAGCGCTATGAACGCTATGACACAGCCGATGATTGCCCAGATGACGCCGCCCCAGGAGAAGGCCGCCAGTATGGGAGATGGATTGAATATCATTTTGCCTCCGAGATTTTCATTGGTTGGAACCGCTCTCAGCCGTTCCGGTTTTTTTATTCCGGGTCGCAAAGGCCCGGGGTTGATTCTAATCGTTTTTCTTTTACTTTGATCAGCCGCATCCTTCACAGATGCCGAGGAAAGATTCGGCATCGAGACTCGCTCCGCCAACGAGGGCTCCATCGATATCGGGTTGAGAAAGAAGCTCAGCCGCATTGTCCGGCTTGACGCTGCCGCCGTAAAGAATCCTGGTTTTTTCGTGGCCGGCGCCTTTCGCACCGCGTTTTTTAAAGGCGCCGCCAAGCTGCTCACGAATAAAAGCGTGAACCTCCTGGGCCTGCGCGGGGGTCGCTGTCCTGCCGGTACCGATCGCCCAGACCGGCTCGTAGGCGATAATGACTTCTTCGAGCTGGATCGCCTCCGTCAATTTCTCGAGGCCGGTTTCGAGTTGGTTACCGACGACCTCCGTGGTGTTTCCAGCGTCACGTTCTTTGATTTTTTCTCCTACGCAGAGTACCGCCGTAAGCCCCGCATCTACAGCGGTTTTCATCTTGGCTCCGATTTCGGAATCCGTCTCGTTGAAAACATGGCGGCGCTCGGAGTGACCCAGGAGCACACTGTCGGCCCCACAGCTCAGCACCATCGCCGAGGAGATCTCCCCGGTGAAGGCTCCGCTGGCTTCGGCGTGCATATTCTGCGCTCCGACAAGCACCCTGCAGCCCTCGAAAGTCGAGCACAGATCGGCG
>JAKUSY010000271.1 GCA_022451445.1 Planctomycetota bacterium | reverse complement strand
CCCGATCCTGTCGGTCGGCAGAGAGGACAATCGATCAAGATGGCGGACTATATATTCTCCAGCGCCCCGATTTTTGAGGGCGAGACAGAGACTTAAGACCAGGCCAACCTCCGGGTCCGAGAGCTTCTGAGCTGCCAGCTTCCTGAACCATTCCGTATTCCTGAGATGATTGCGCAGGGCAATGCGAATCGAATGGTACAGGTGAGCATCCCCCCCGGGTGTCGACTGGTGGAGCCCAAGAAGAGGCCGGATAAAGCTCTGCCCGGGGCTGTTCGAAGCGGCCTGCACAGCGGCCCTTCGAACCATCGGGTCCGGGTCCTTGAAACCCGAGAGAATCAGGGCTGAATATTTTTCCCCGGCAAGAGGGATCTCGGCCAGGAGCCTCTGGGCGTGCACCCGTACGACAGGATCCTGATCGGACACCGCACCGGCGAGGTCTGCTTCACCCAGCACCCCAAGCCTCCCAAGGGCGTGAAAGACATACGCCCTTGACAAGCCACCATCCCCTCGAAGTCTCTGCCGCAGGGCTCGAACCACCTCGGCAGCCGGACGCCGCTCGAGCTCATCCAACGCGAGACCCCTTCTCGACAGCAGCCGGGAGCCAAGCTCCTCAACGAGCTTCTCGACCGGCAGCCTGTGCAGGCCCCCGCCGGATACGCGCCCCGTAGCGGAGACAGGAACGTCGCGGCGTGAGCCGGACCCCTTGTAGGAAATCCGCCAGATCCTCCCACGATGACGATCTCGTCCGGGGTGATCGAGTGGGACTTCGTAATGGCCGATGATCTTGTTGTAAAAATCCGCTACGTAGAGCGCCCCATCGGGGCCCGCCTGGAGGTAGCCCGGGCGAAACCAGGGATCACCGGAAACCAGAAAATCCGGCTCCTCGCGGGCCCGAAGACTCGAGCCATTTCGAACCAGGGTGTTGCGATTGATCCTGCAGGTCGTGACGTTCCCTCCGAAGACGCTATCGGCATACAGCTCGCCGAAGGCTGTGGAGCTGCCGAGCACAATTCCACAGATCGCCGTAGAGCCGTGGTTGTGATCCATGATCCCGGGCACGAATCCGACTCCATCGTGAGGAGCCCCGAAGGATTCGTGATAACCATCCTTGAGAAGCAACGACACGGGCTTCGTATGGCAATCAGCGCTGAAGAAATCACCGAAGCGGTCAAACGCGAGACCGAAGGGATTCACCTGCCCGTTGGAGAAGCGCTCAACTCGCGATCCATCGAGGCGCATACGAAAAACATTGCCTGATCGCAGCCGGATCCGGTGTCCATCGCTTCCGGCAAGCTCGGTGATGTTGTTGAAGCCATGACAGGCGTAAAGCCAACCATCCAGGCCACGGGTGAAGGAATTGCACAGGCCATGGGTGTCACGCTCATAGCCCAGAGGTCCGTAGAGCTTCTGGCGACGGTCCGCCCGCCCATCTCCATCGGTATCGCGGAGGTACCATATATTAGGGATACTGAAGCAGATAACCCCATCCCCGTAAGGATAGAGCCCCATCGGTATGTTCAAGCCATCGGCAAAGGTGGTCACCTTGTCCGAGCGGCCATCGGATTCGGTATCCTCGAGTATCCTGATGGAATCACGACCCTTCTTCTCGAGCCCCACGGGATAAGGATACTCGAGGGTATTGCTGACCCAGAGCCTGCCGCGCGTATCGAAGGCTATATACAGCGGCTTGTTGATCTGCGGTTCAGAGGCGAAGAGCTGGACCTCGAACCCCTCGGGCAGGGTAAAGCTGTCGAGCTCCGAGAGGGGTGTCCGGGGTCCTGTCGTACGGACGTGGCTGGCGAAGAGATGGGTTCCCGGCGTGTGGGCCATTTCCTTCCTTCTCTTCGGCCGGGCCCTTTCATACTGCCCCGCGGTGACCTGCCGGGCTTCATGAAGCATCAGGTAGGTTCCCATCTTGCTGCCCACGACAATATCGGGGTGTCCGTTTCCGCTGATGTCCCCGACCACCACCTGGGTTCCCACACCGGAGCGCTCGTCGATAAGCCAGGGCTCGAAGCTGAGCCCCGCGGGCGAACGGATCGTCTTGAACCAATAGAGAACGGGCAATTGCTGGGAACCGGTATCCCCCCCGGCATGGGCCCAGAACCTCTTTCCCGTCACGATATCCCGAACCCCATCGCCATCGATATCCACCAGGGCCACGGCGTGCATCTGAGAGATGCTGAGACCATAGGAACTGTCAGCGGGCCGGCTGGTAATGATCGAATTTTCCAGGAACTTTCGTTTCCCATCGGCATCGACGACCTGTTCGAACCAGGTCAGGCCATAGCCATGGGCGTTCTGTACCGAGAGGACATCATTGTCTCCATCCCCGTCAAAATCATAGGCGTACATCTGGGCGCCGCCTGAGCGGGCAAACCGGACAGGGTTAAATTCGAAGAGCTCTCCCTTCTTCACGCCTTGGCGCCACCAGCCATTGGTCTCCAGAAGATCGAGCCGGCCATCTCCATCGACATCACCCACCCCCAGGCCGTGCGTAAAACCTCCATAGCCACGCGCCGGGGTGATGGCGGTAAACCTCCACGCCGCTCCCGGTTTCCCCGGGTCCGGCTCAGCGTAGCCAAAGGCCCCGCCCCGGCAGCAGACCAGCTCCGGGCGACCATCGCCTGTCAGATCGATAAACTCCGGAGATTCGTTTCCAACATCATCAATAGCTGCGCGCTTCCTCCAATCTCCCTCCTTCCCCCCGGGATTCTCGTACCAGTGGGCCATGCGTCCGGGCATGCCAATGGCGAGAATGTCCGCATGACCATCCCCATTGAAATCATGCGCGAAAGAGAAGAAAAAATCGGAGTAGTTCCTGATGTCAAGGGGCGCGGCCGGCGCGTAGGCGTAACGTTTTCGAAAATCAGGCCCCGCGTACCAATATGGCCCGGAAACAACATCCTGGGCGCCATCTCCATCGACATCAGCGAAGCAGGCCCCCTCGCTGAAGAACTGTTCAGAGAGGAACAGGCGTTTGAAGCTGTGCAAGGCCGAGTCGGCCTGGAGAGAGGCCGCGGCCGGCAGCGAAAGCGCCGCGAGGACGGCAAAACGAACCTTCTTGCCCAATCCGCCTGGTGACGGCACCAACCGCTTCATGACCAAGTCCTTGCCTAAAAATCCTGGGTGGAGAAGAAACTGCTACAGCCTGTAGAGTTTCGCACGAAAGCTACGGGGCTTCCATAACCTACGATCTCGTTCACCAGCCAGGGGGGAACCGTGGTATGTTTCCATTCCCATCGCTGAACTGTTAGCTTGAAGAGACCGCTCAAGACCTTCGAGGAAATATGACATGCTCGATTCCCTGCTCAGGTTACTGAGGAAGCTCGCGACCTTCGTCGGCAGCCCTCGGAGAGACGCTCCCGCGAATATACGACGGGATTTCCCCACCGGCTGGCTGCCCTGGGTCGAGGCGCTGCCCTTCTACCAGGGACTTGATGAGGAAGAAAAAAAACACCTGCTCTCCATCACCTGCGTCATCGTGGACAATAAGATATGGAGCGGCATGGATGGTTTCGACGTCACGGACGAGGTGAAGGTAACGATCGCGGCGCAGGCCGCTCTTCCCCTCCTGAGAATTGAACACCAGTTCTACCGCGGGGTTGATGAGATCCTCATCCACCCCACCACCTACAAGGTCTCCACGCGAAACATCGGCCCGGGCGGAGTCGTCGTCGAAGGAAAGACCGAGGTCCTCGGCACCGCCCACTCTGACATCAACATCGTCGTGCTCTCGTGGCAGAGCGCCAGGCAGGGGGGAACGAATTGGGAGGATGGGCGCAACGTCGTCATCCACGAGTTCGCCCACAAGCTCGACATGCTGGATGATTACGTCGACGGAACCCCGCCGATCAACTGCCGGGATCAGTATGCCGCCTGGGTCAGGATCATGACGAAGGAATACGAAAAGCTGGTGAGCATGGATAAGAAGGGAAAGAAAACGGTGCTCAGCAAGTACGGCGCCACGAACCCAGCAGAGTTCTTCGCCGTCTCAACCGAGGCCTTCTTCGAGAAGCCCAGGCAGATCCGAAAAAAGCATCCTGAGCTCTACGAACAGCTGAGAGCCTATTTCAACCAGGACCCCGCGGCACGCCTCGATCATTGAAGAGATCCCCCGCCGAAGTCCCCCTATGTCCGCGAATGAGCGCCGGTATGGTTCGTCAGGTCTCTCCTCCTGCAGGTTCTCTGCACCATCGAAAAAAGGACCGGGCACTCGCCCGGTCCTTTTTTAAATTCGATTGTTCAGTTGTCAGACGACCCGGATGTTCTCAGCCCTGGGGCCTTTGGGTCCGTCACCCAACTCAAATTCGACGGCCTGACCTTCCTGCAACTCCTCAAAACTGGAGTTTTCAATCCCAGAGGTATGAAAGAACACGTCGTCAGTTCCATCTTCTGGTGCAATAAATCCAAATCCCTTAGCGGTAATCAGTTTCTTGATCGTTCCCTGGGCCATCCGAAGTACTCCTTAAGAAATAAAAAACTGGCCTTAATGCGTAAGACCGCACGCGTTGCCCACATTTGAGCAGCCAGCTAATATACCCAATTTCCCGACTTTGGCTTTGTTTATTCGCCTGTTTCTTTCACGATTCGAAAAATAAATCTCTCATGCGCTTCCCGGCAGCGGGCCTGAAAATAGCTTGATGGTCATTATCAGCCCCCCAGGCAGGCTCGAGAAAAAAGCTCAGGGGAGCTCTCTGAGCTTGATATTCTTGAACTCAATCGGTGAACCTTCAGATTCGAGAGCCATGTAGCCTGCTCCCGGAGAACAGTTTGTACCCCCGGAGACCTCTTCACCATTCACCCAGAGCCTCACCTCAGAGTTGATGCAACGAATGTAATAATGGTTCCATTCACCCACTCCGCGGGTCAGGATCATGACGAAGGAATACGAAAAGCTGGTGAGCATGGACAAGAAGGGAAAGAAAACGGTGCTCAGCAAGTACGGCGCCACGAACCCAGCAGAGTTCTTCGCCGTCTCAACCGAGGC
>JAKUSY010000270.1 GCA_022451445.1 Planctomycetota bacterium | reverse complement strand
GGCTGGTTCATCAGCAGATTATCGACAAGGGCCTGAAGAAGCTCCTGGGCTGCGCGAAAAAGGACTTCGACCTCGTGCATGCCGCCCTCCTGGTCTCAAAAGCCGACAACGAGGAGCTTGAAACCCTCCCCTACATCGATCTCCTCGATCGATTTGCCGAGGAACTCAAAGATCGTCTCGATGGCGTCAGCGAGCCTGGGCCGAGACTCCAGGGGCTGATCAGCTACTTCAATGCCAATCTCGGATTTCGCGGCAGCCGCATGGAGTACTACAACAAGGCCAACAGCTACCTCAACGAGGTCATCGATGACCGGGAGGGCCTGCCGATCTCGCTCTCGGTGCTGTTTATGGAGCTTGGGAGGAAGGCCGGGATCGAGCTGGAGGGGATCGGGATACCGCGCCATTTTATCGTTCGGCACAAACCCGCGAAGGGAGAAGCCTCCCTGATCGATGTCTTCGACAAATGCAGACTCATCAGCATCGAAGATGCCTCTCGCCTCAGCGGCTCTCAACTCACCGAAACTGACCTGGTAGTGAGCACCAGGAGAGACATCCTGGAGCGAATGGTGCGCAACCTGCAGAACGCCGCGACCATGGAGCAGGACGTGCAGGCGCTGATGCGTTACCTCGACATAACCATCCTGATCAGGGAAGACTCCGCTATCGACCGCTGGCAGAGGGCTGTCCTGAAATCCCGGACCGGGCAGCCCGCCGCCGCCGCGAGGGATCTTGACTGGCTTATCGACCGTCACCCCGATGGAATCGACCCGGAAAGCGTCGAAACCTTACGACGGCGCCTTCGAGCCCAGGGCTATTAGGAGCCGGCGGTCCCGGGACTGCTGGACACCCTCTCAGCCGAACCCATCAGGAAATCCAAGAACTCCCTGGCCGTGACACTGAGGTCCCGCCCCCTGCGGCAGATCAGCCCCACGGGCCGCCTCAGGTCGACATCCCGCAGCCGGGTCTCAGCGATGAGGCCCCGCTCGACATCTCTCACGATACTCGGCCGGGGCAAAATACTGACCGCCGAAGAGATATCCAGGGCCTGCTTGATGGTCTCGATATTGTCGAACTCGCTGAGAATGTTGACCTCTATCTCGCTTTCCCTGAAGAACCTGTCGATCTCTTTGCGGATGGTCAGATCTTTTTCAAAGGCCACAAAATTTACGCCGGCAAGGCGATGGGTCTCGATTCTGGCTTCCGTGCTGAGGGGGTGGCCGGGTGCACAGGCCAGCACCATCTCCTCGTTGATCCACGGCAGGACCTCGATGTGCCGATCTCCCCTCGGATAGGAGATCACCCCCACCTCGGCTTCATCATTGAGTACGGCCTCGTAGACCTTCACCGGATGGTAATACTCCAGCCGAACTGTCGAGCCAGCGCTCTCCTGCATGTATTTTCTAACCAGGTCATTGATGGTATGAAGGCCGATGGAATAAATGGAGACAACCCCCACCTGTCCCTGTGCCGAGCTCCGCTTTCTTCGAATCTGGCTGAGGGCCCCCCTGTGCGCGCCGAGCACCTGCAGGCAGCCCTTGTAATACAGCTCCCCCTCATCGGTAACCTTCAGCGGCCGGTAGCTGCGGTCGAACAGTTTGACCCCGAGAACCTGCTCGAGGTTCGCGATCTGCTGGCTGGCTGCGGACTGAGAGATGGCGAGTCGCTCAGCGCCTTTTGAAAAACTCCTGAACTTGACGACCTCGCAGAAGACCTCGATGGCCTGGAGGTTTAAGTTCGATGTTCGGTTCCGTGTCAGGTCCACCATATACTATATAAGATAAGCTAATACAGTGCTTATTTCTAATCCAATTGACTAATTCTACGGCATGTGTCAGGCTTGGTGCTGGCCGAGGAACAAAGGATCGGCACCTTGCAAAACAGGAGCAAAGTCGCCCTGAGACTGCCCCTATCCCACATCTTGGAATTCACCTAACCAATGGCTCTTAAAGGCTTTCCAAAAAAAATAGGCCTCTATGATCCACGCAACGAAAAAGACAGTTGCGGCGTGGGGTTCATAGCCGACATCAAGGGTCGCCGAAGCCACCAGATCCTCCTCGATGCCAGGGAAATGCTCGATCACATGAGCCACAGAGGGGCCTGCGGTTGCGAAGCCAACACCGGAGATGGAGCCGGGTTCCTTACCGCCCTCCCGCATGAATTCCTTTCCAGGGTAGCCGGCGAAGACCTCGGCAAAAAATTGCCTCCCCCCGGGAAGTTTGCCGCCGGAAACGTCTTTCTGCCTCGCGACGACGGATTCAGACAGCAGTGTAAAGACAAGGTAGCCGAGATCGTCCAGGCGCAAGGGCAAGAACTGATCGGCTGGCGCGAGGTGCCCACAAGAACCGACGATGCCGATATCGGGCCGGCCGCTCGGGACAGCGAGCCGGTGATTGAGCAATTGTTCGTAGGCGCCTCGGCCGATCTCGAGGGCGACTCCTTTGAGCGCCAGCTCTACATCATCAGAAAACGCTCCAGTCATCAGCTGCGCACCCTTGAGCACGATGAGGCCAAGGACTTCTATATCTGCAGCCTCTCGACCAAGGTCATCATCTACAAGGGCCAGCTCATGAGCGAGCAGGTGGTGCCCTATTTCCCGGATCTCGAAGACCCTGACTACACAAGCCACCTCGCGATGGTTCACTCGCGCTTCTCCACCAATACTTTCCCTTCCTGGGACCGGGCGCAGCCCAATCGCTTCATGTCCCACAATGGAGAGATCAACACCCTGCGCGGAAACATGAACTGGATGGCCGCGCGGGAAGGCGTGGCCGAATCGGAGCTCTTCGGTGACGAGCTCGAAAAGTGCTTCCCGATCTGCGAACCCGACTGCTCTGACTCCGGCACCTTCGACAACGTCCTTGAATTCCTCCTGATGGCAGGGCGAACGCTGCCCGAGGCCATCATGATGATGATCCCCGAGGCCTGGCAGAACCACGAGTCCATGTACAAGTCGAAACGGGACTTCTACGAATATCACTCCGCCCTCATGGAGCCCTGGGATGGACCGGCATCCATCGCATTCACCGACGGTCACTATATCGGGGCGGTTCTCGACCGCAACGGCCTCAGGCCGAGTCGCTATTACGTCACCCATGATGACAAGGTCATCATGGCCTCCGAGGTCGGCGTCCTTCATGTCCAGCCTGAAAACGTCAAGCTCAAGGGAAGGCTCCAACCCGGACGGATGTTCCTGGTAGATTTCGAGCAGGGCAAGATCATCGATGACAATGAGCTGAAGAGAGACCTCTCGGTTCGTCGACCCTACGGCGACTGGCTCGAGAGCCAGGCCCTTGACCTGCAGAACCTCCCGGCCGCCGCCGCACCGGAGCACCTCGAGGGCGCCGATCTCCTCAGCCGCATGCAGGCCTTCGGGTATACCGTCGAGACCCTCTCCTTCATGCTCGCTCCGCTGGTCACCGAGAAGCGGGACCCAGTCGGCTCCATGGGAAACGACTCGGCCCTGGCCTGTCTCTCAGACCAGCCGAGAATGATCTACGACTACTTCAAGCAGCTCTTCGCCCAGGTAACCAATCCGGCCATCGACTCGATCCGCGAAGAGATGGTCATGTCGCTCGAGTGCTATATAGGCCCTGAGGGCAACATCCTCGATACCACCGAACGGCAGGCCGCCCGCCTCAGGGTGCCCCACCCTATTCTTACCAATGAAGAGCTCGCCGCGCTCAAGAGCATCGACCACAGGGGTTGGAAGGCCAGGACCATCGACATCACCTACCCCCTTGCCGATGGCAAGGATGGCCTCTCCTCCACACTCGAGAGGGTTTCCAGGGAGGCCGAGGATGCCATCGATTCCGGCGACAGCCTCGTCATCCTCTCTGACCGGGCCACTGGACCGGACCGGATACCTGTCAGTTCCCTCCTCGCATGCGGCGCAGTACACCACCACCTCGTCAAACAGGCGAAGCGCACCCGGATCGGAATCATCCTCGAGACGGCGGAGGGCCGTGAGGTCCACCACCACTGCCTCCTCATCGGATACGGAGCCGACGCGATCAACCCCTATCTCGCGTTTGAGGCCCTCCGAAAATGCAGAGAGGACGACATCTTCAGTGACGACTATACCGATGAAAAAATCGTAGAAGGCTACCGAAAGGGCGTGGCCAAGGGAATGCTCAAGGTCATGGCCAAGATGGGCATCTCCACTCTCCAGAGCTACAAGGGCGCCCAGATCTTCGAGGCTGTGGGAATACGCGATGAGGTTATCGACCGCTGCTTTGATGGGACGGCCAGCAGGATACAGGGGGTCGGCTTCGACGTCCTGGCCGCGGAAGCCCTCCGCAGGCACGCGGTCGGCTTTCCCGCCAGCGACAGCATCCAGCCAGCCGTGCTCGACAATCCCGGCGAATATCACTGGCGCTCGGGGGGCGAGAGACATATGTGGAACCCTGAGAGCATCGCAGAAATCCAGGTCGCCGCCCGCGAGAACAGCATCGATGCTTACGCCCGGTTCTCAAAGCTGGTAAATGACAGCGACCGGAGTCGCTGCACCCTGCGCGGGCTGCTGGAATTCGACCTCGATGCGGCGGCCGGCCCCATCCCTGTGGAGGAGGTCGAGCCCGCCAGCGAGATTGTCAAACGTTTCTGTACCGGTGCCATGAGTTTCGGATCCATCTCGGCAGAGGCCCACGAGACCCTGGCCATAGCCATGAACAGGCTAGGGGGAAAATCCAATACGGGAGAGGGAGGCGAAGACCCCAAACGCTTCATCCCGATGGCGAATGGAGACTCCCGGAGGTCCGCCATCAAGCAGGTCGCCTCAGGCAGGTTCGGGGTCACCATCTGGTACCTTACCAACGCCGATGAATTGCAGATCAAAATCTCTCAAGGTGCCAAGCCAGGTGAAGGGGGTGAACTGCCCGGCCGCAAAGTCGATGAAAACATCGCTCGTATTCGTTACTCCACACCAGGTGTCGGGTTAATTAGCCCGCCACCTCACCATGACATCTAATCGATTGAAGATCTGGCGCAGTTAATTCACGATT
>JAKUSY010000027.1:3212-14567 GCA_022451445.1 Planctomycetota bacterium | reverse complement strand
TTCTCTCTTATGGGTATGGAAGATTGAATCTCAATGGGGAGCGGTATCGTAGGAAACTATCCGCTCTCTGTCGATGGTGATTTCCCTGCGGGGGCCCATCTTGATGGCCGGCGCCTAATTCCAGGGGCAGGGGATTGGCGGCGGGGCGGATTTAATTCATAATGCGCCGTCACGCCTCGATTCTTCGAGTTGAGGTCACACCCTGTTCAGCGCAAGGAGCCCGAGCGAAGATGCCCCTGGTACTCGATTACGATTCGACCATGAAACTCTACGAGCGCTGCGGCGATAAGAAGATCGTCATGGCGCGCATCGGCTACAGCGACCAGGACCAGATCCAGGGCATCGTGCGTGGCGCCGCCCGCTTCGCCGAAGACCACTCCATCGAGAGCCTGCCGCTGGGCATCTTCAGCACCGTCGGCCACTACATCCTCCAGCAGCTGCCGCGCTATCTCGATGCCGGCCATGAGCTGCCCGCCGATGGAGGAGATCCGGCCGCCTACCACCGCCGCTGCATCCGAAACGCCCGACTTGCTGTCAACTTCATGAGCATCCTGACCGAGGAGGGGGACGAGGACTTCGGCCGAGTGGCGATCACCCATCATTACGACCACGGCCATCACACCCTGCCCGGGGGGATAGTTTCAGAAAACGAGCTGCTGCGCCAGCCGGAATTTATCGATCTCTTCTCGAGCGTCATGTTCGACGACACCCACTCTCCTTTTGACGACAACTGCCGGAATTCGGCGGATTACCGCGCTTTTCTCGAGGCCGAGGGGCGCAAAAAAGTCCTCGAAGGCTGTCTCGAGGAGGTCGCGGCCGGCGGCGATGGGCTCGATGAATCAGCCTGCACGAATCCCGACCAGATCGAGCAATTCCTCGAGCGCACCGGCTTCGAGCTGGTGGTTCCGAACATCGGCACCGAGTCGATCAACGCGAAGCAGGTCGGGGTCCAGTGGGAGGTGCTTGAAGAGATCGACAAGCGCGGCATCGGTCCTCGCCTGATCGTTCACGGCTTCAGCTCCATCAAGGCGCTCGAGGTTGAGCAGCAGCGCCGCCTGGGGCACCTCGGGGTCGTCGGCATGAACGCCTGGAGCTACATTCCCCAGCACATCGGGCCCCAGCTCTTGGAGCGCTCGGCGAAGATCCTCTCGAGCCATGACGAGAAGCTCGGCTACCCGGTGGACTTCGATGACGCCGGCGAGCCGGTCTATTCCGAATCCCGTGATGCCAACGTCTTCTTCGGTCCCCTGCTCGACCAGGTGCGGGACCTAAAGGTCCGGTTGATCGCCGACAGTGTCTACGAGATTCTCGGCAACCTCGGATACGCCGCCTTCGCCCCGGATGCCTCCTGAGCTTTCCAGCGCGGCCTCTTCTCCATGAGGCAGCTTGTAGAAGCCCTTCGCGGGTTCGCCCGGGGTTTCCCGGGGCGTCTCCACCACGACCTCGCTGAAGAAGACTGTGAGGCGCTCACAGAAACCCGAGAGGATCTCGATATCGAGGGCCTCGAACATCATTCGTCTCTCGGTGTAGACCAGCCCGATGACCTCACCACCGACGATGACCGGCGCTGCGGCGAACGCACCGCCGGCGCCGGCAAGCGCTCGCCCGTCTTCTTTGTCGCGCTGCCGCCAGCCGGCCTTCCCGGTTTCAATGACGCCATCGAGGAATTCACCGGGCAGATCCCTCGGCCGGCGGGAGATGCCGTGGAGCTGGCGGGCCTTGAAGCTTTGTCTCGCCAGCCGCCTGACGGTCCGCGTGGAATGGTCGACCCCGAAGGCGGCTATGAAGCCGGCCTCGAGCCGGTCGGCGAGCCGGCCCAGGTACAGCTCGAGTTTCGTATCCTTCGCTTCGTCGTCCAGGTCGGAGAAGTCAGCGCAGATCACCTCTTGCGCCGCGGGTGATATTTCCCCGGCCTCTTCGGTGGCGGCCGCCGGTTGCCCTGTGATAGTCACCTGGAGCTCATAGCCTCCGAGGCTGATCGAGTCTCCATTTTCGAGCAGGGCCCGCTGGATCTTTTCGTTGTTTACCAGGGTCCCGTTCTGGCTGTGAAGATCCTCGATCCAGAGCCCGGCGTCTTCGAGCGAGAGGCTTGAGTGATGCCGCGAAACCCTTCCATCGGGAATCACCACCTCGGCGCCGAGGTCGCGGCCGGCAAGAACGGATCGTCCCTCGTGCAGCTCGAGGCAGAACTCCCTCCCATCGGAGGCCGCGAGGGTGAACCGGAGCGTCTCCACCTGGCCGCTTGTTCTCTTCACTTTTTTTTCTCCACCGACGCCGCCCGGCGCCTTACGCTCAGCCTACTCCACCAGCGGCTCGGGACTCAAGCACTAGCGTCCCCAAGGCGAGTCCACGGGGTGCGGGAGCGAGGTCCCGGGTGAATCGCGCAAGCTGGGGAAAACAGCCTAAGATCTTTTCCATCATCCGTTTGCGTCGGTTTTCCGCGGGCCTGGTTTTTTTTCCATTTTCCTGCTCCGGGCCTTTCCAGCTTTTTTCCCGGGCCTGGGTTTTGGCGGGTGGGAGGGAATTTCGACCGTGAAGACCGTTCGTCCGGACCATTGTTCTTTTTTCCCGCCAGCTGGCCCTTTCCCGTTGCCGAGGCGTTCGCTCTCGACCTTGAGCCGTCCCTTGTGCCAGGAGATGTTCTGCTGCGCTTCCCTGAATCCGACGCTTCCCGGGGAGCTCCTGGAGTCTTCGCCTTCCCCGGCAGCTCCGGCGGGGGCCGGGGTGAAGAGCTTGCGGTGCTCCCTGCCGCTGAGGAAGCGGCCGATGACGTCGAAGTTGAACAACAGCCGGCCGCGAATCTTCTTGTCCCGCCGGATGGAGACGACGATGGAGGGACTGCCGTTTTCAGGATTCGGCCGGGCGAATTCAATGGCATGCAGGAGGATGCAGTCAAAGACATCTTTGAGCTTGGGGCGATCGGCCTCCATCATCAGGCGCTCGGGCAGGCCTCCGAGTCCGATGGTGATGCTGCGGCTGCCGGCAAGCTCCTGCATGGAGCCCAGGCAGCTATCGATCAGCTTGCGGGCGTCGAAGCGCTGCAGTCGAAGCGGACCGCTCGGCTTTGTCTTCTTCAGTTTTTCTTCGTAGCGGGCGAGCTCCCGGCGTTTCGATTCGAGCGAGGCCAGCAGGTAGCGGTCGCACAGGGCGCGGGCCGCCTTTAACAGCAGCGGGCAGTCTTCCTCTTCGGGTGAGGGTTTCGTTTTTCCGCTCGGCGGGCCGAAGACGAAAACCAGCTCGAGTCCCGCGCTGCAGGCGGGCGAGGCGACGAAGCTGCTCTTGGTAAGGCGGTCCTTCCAGCCGGGGGGGCTGGCCGGGGTCGCCTGCAGCGCCCCGATGAGAGAGGATGTGGCCTCGAGCCCCTGCCTGCCGTTCTCAATCGCGCCCCCGGCCCCACCCGCCAGCTGGCCCGGGTCGAGCGCCAGGGCGGCATCTTCAGACCGGAGGTTGACCGATTCTTCATCCTCTTCCCGCGAGCCGTCTCGCAGGCCGTCCTGGCTCAGGAGCTGGAGGGGAGCGGTCGTCTTACCGATCGATTCCGGAAGCCTGCCGAAGACTGCCAGGAAATCGATGCCGAGCGCCTGGCGACCCCCGGCAACGGCGGAGTCCAGCCAGTTCAGGATGGCGGCACGCTTGAGCGGAAGCTCCGAGCTGGCCGGAACCAGCGAGTCGAGCACATCGATCTCCCAGGCCTGGCGGGCGGCGAGCACGCGCTGGCCGGCCATCGCCGAGAGCATCGCCGCGCTCCGCGTGAGCTCGTCCTCGAGGTCACTGCCAAGCAGCGGAATGCGGTCAATCTCATCGAGCAGCCGCTGCCTGGATTCTTCACTGGCGGGGATGATGGGGGCGACGGCATCGTTGCCGGCCTTCTCCATGCTGCGTTTCTCGGCCTGGGTAAGCTTGCCCAGCTTGCCGACCCTCTTCAGGATGCGGGAGCGTTCGTCATTGCCGGCTATTCTCCGTCCGGCGATGAGGATGGCGAGCACCTTGTTCTCGACCACGATGGGGGCGGCGAGGTCCTGGAGTCCCATGTGGCAGCGGGCACTGAAGTGACCCTCCGAAACGGGCTCCCGGGGCCCGTTTTCAGCGTTTTTCAGCTCCCTGAGAGCCCGTGCGGCGAACTTTTTCTCGCAGCGCTCGCACGCGGCATCGGCGCCGGCGAAGGCGCTCTCGGCTCCTTCCTGGCCGTGGCGCAGGAGGGAGCAGAAGGGGCTCCCGGTGGGCTCATCGATCGAGCAGAGCAGCTCCGGCTCTTCGCCGTCATCGCCGCCCGGCTCGACAAGCAGAAGATTGGAGCCGAGACGCTCTGTGATGTCGCGTGCCAGGAGAGCGGAAAGCTCTTCTTTACCCAGCAGCTCTGTTAATTTTCCCGGACGGTAGGGCCACATACTCTCACCCGTAAGTCGCCTTCTTGATTCGACCGCTGTTTTAATTGTACACCTTCAAGGCGCAGTGTCTCGTTTTCAGGGGCCTGATTGTAGGCGACCGGCGCCGGAATTCAACGCTGGTAAATCGGCAGATAGCGGAACTCGACGCCGAGGGAGAGGATCGCCATGGCGGTCGTGTAGATGCTCCCGGCCTGCTCCTCGTGGGTGGCCCTGGGAGGGGACGGCCAGCTACCGTCTTCGCTCTGTTTTTCCAGCAGCAGCTTCTCGCTGACGGTCTGCCACTGTTTCCAGTAATTGCCGCCAAGCTGGTACATGCCCTGGGTCGCGTAGTAGGAGCCGTAGTAAAAGAACGGACCCTTCCACTTCAGGGGATTCTTGAGCAGCCAGTCTCCACCGCGGCGGGCCTCGGGGGAGCCGTGCTCTCCGCAGATTTCCAGGGAGAGGATGCCGGTTCCCGTTCGCCCGGTATTGGGATCGCCGCCGGGCTGGTAGGAGAATCCGCCCGTGGGATGGGCGCAGCGCTTGATGTAGTGAACCGCCTGGCGGATGTTCTTGTCGGGGACCGGGAGTCCCGTGTCCTTGGCGGCTCGCAGGGCGAGCAGCTGCCAGCCGCTGACGGAGATGTCGGAGACCTCCGAGGAGGGGGTGTAGCGCCAGCCGCCGAGATTCCAGCGGTCCTTGGGAACGTTCTGGGCCCGCAGGATCACGTTGACGGCGGTGCGATGGACCCGGTGAACGATCTCCAGGCCCTTGCGCTTGGAGTCTACCATGCCGATGACCTCTCCCAGCATGAGCGTTGAGATACCGTGGCTGTAGAGCTCTCCGTGTGATGTGTCCCGGATGACAAGTCCGCTCTTCTGGTTGGACGTCACCCAGGCTATCGCCTGCTCGACCCGGCCGCCGTAGGGCCCGCGGCCGGGTTCGTGTCCCCTTGACAGGAAGGCCAGGGTGGCGAGGCTCACGATGCCGGTGTTCCTGCCGTAGCCGGGAGAGAGCCAGCAGCCATCTTCGAGCTGTTTGGAGGCGAGGAACTCGAGGCCCCGGTCGACAGCCCGGGTTACGGGCGTCGCGGCGTAGATCTCGCGGAACCTGGGTATCCGTATCTTGCGTTGCTTGACCTGCGGGTTTTCCGCGGGCTTTTCCTTCGGTCCCGGGGACTCTTCCTGGCCAGGGAGAGAATGCGCGACCAGGACGAGCAGGACTGCGGCGGCGGCCTTCCAGGATCCTTTTCGGGCGATGGCGCTCATAAGGAAATTCTAAGCGAGAGGACCGCCAGTCGCCGCCTGCAATCCGGTTTTTTCACCGCTCGCGCCGTGGTCAGTTCCTGATGGCACGAAGATAGATGCGCACGAGATCGCGGTAGGCGGGGGGAAAGGCCATATCCTCGAGTCCGCGGGCCTTGTCTTCGCTGCTGGCCTCGAATTGTTCGCCGCGGGTGGCTGTCTGCCAGATGAGCCCGAGCCGAGCAGCCTCGGCCTCCAGCAAACGCGAGACGAGGGCGCCCTCTTCACCCGCCGGCAGGACAACATTTTCGAGCTGCCTGCGAATCGCCCGCCCGGCGAGGAGGAGCTGGGCTTTCGCCGCGGCGTTCTTTTTCCGGGCATCGTCGATCTTGCCGCCGGAGATCAGCTTCGCGGCCTGCCTGGAGTTCTTGAGGGCGGATTGCAGGGAGGAGTAGGCTGATCGGCCTCCCGCCTCGGCCTCGGCGATCGCCTCGATCGCGCGCGCTCTCACCTCATCAAGATCGGTGAGAAAGACTCCAAGCTGGAGATTCGTTTCCGCCAGGGAGCCGACCGCGGCCTCGGTATCGCCGCCGCCGAGCTCCTTCCCGGCCCTGGCGATGCTCTCGTTCAGCGGCCCGGTGGCCGCCGCGGCCTTTCGATAGGCCTTGAAGATGGCCGGCAGCAGCATCGAGAGCTTGAAGCCCGCCCTGGAGAAGCCGTCTACCAGCTCCCGGATTCCCTGCTCGACCGCCTCTTCCTTCTCGACGAGTTTTCCGGCCAGGGATGCGCCCGCTCCGGCCGCCAGCGCCTGCCGGGCCTCTTCCTCGAGGTAGCGCGCCTCCTCGGCCGTAGCGCGGCCGAGCTTCTGGATGGCGGCTATCCTGGCGACCAGCTCGATGAGTAGGTTGGTGGCGGGCACCCTGTTTTCGATGCCGCTGGCGAGTTTTTCCTGGGCGGCGGCCGCCTCGGCCAGCTGGCCAGGATCATTGTCTCCTTCCGCGAGCAGTTTTTCCAGGAGACCGGAGGCTTCCTTGCGGAGCTTCTCGAGCTCCAGCAGCTTCTCCAGCTCCCGCCTTGCCGACTCGAGCTCCCTGCTGAGCTCGCTTCGCTCCGCGGGCTGCGTTCCTGTATCGAGCGCGGCGGCGGGCGCCTCGAGCCGGCCGCGGGCCTCTGCGCGCGCTTTTTTCGCCAGGGCGACGGCCTGTTCCATCCGGGTGAGTCCCTCGACCAGGAGGGCCAGGGCGCCCTCGGCATCTCCCGCCATGGCCCGCTCGAGGGATGAAGAGAAGCGTCCCGCGGCCGCTTCGAGGTGGGCCAGGATGTCGGCGCGTGATCGCAGTCCGCCGAGCCTGCGGCTGAGCTCGCGCGATGCCCGCAGGGCGGCATCCAGCAGCAGGCGGGCTCGCATCGCGATCAGCTCGAGGTCCATCGAGCCCGCCTCCGCCAGGGCTGCCGCCTTGCCCACCAGGTCCTCCAGCTCCGATCCCTCCAGCTCCGCCAGCTCCCTGGAGTCCAGGATCGCCAGCGCCTCGGCCAGCTTCCGGGCTTCGGCGCCCGCCTCCAGTACCGAGGCCGCCGCCGAGGACAGGAGCAACTCGCGATCATCCCTGTCGGTGGAAAGTGCCCCGCGAAGATTGGAGCCGGCGTCCGCGAGCGGGCCGGCGACGATGCCCAGCAGCGCGGTCGAGGCGAGCTCCAGGTTCGCCACCGCGCCCGGGTCATCTCCCGCCTCCGCACGACGGTCGGCATCCTGGCGGATTTCCCTGGCCAGCTTCTTCGCCTGCCGGACCTCTTCACTCCAGGAGACCAGCGATTCGACGATCAGCTCACCGCCTTTTTCCGAGCTGATAACGCTTCCCGTGGCGGATTCTTTCAGGACCCTGCCGTGGTTTTCGAGCCCCTCGGCGAGCCGCACCAGCCTCTCGCTGATGTTGCCCCTATTGCTGCGCAGCCACAGGGCAGTAGCCGCTATGCGCGCGAGATGATCCTTGCGCAGGTTCTCGAGAATACCAGTCGCCTCTTCGAGCAGGGACGCGCTGTGCTGGATTTCTTTGGCGGCCGTGGGGACATCAAGTGGTTCAGCCTGGAGGGCAGCCAGCGCTTTCTTCGCCGCCTTGAGACCCTGCCTGGTTTTCTCGATGGCAGCGGTCCTGCTGTCGCCTTCGATCCCCGCGGCGGCCCCATCCACGGCTCCCAGTCTCAGCAGGAGATCGTTCATGCACTCGATGATGTCGGCCTGGGAGCGTCGCGCCAATGCGAGTCGGCGCGCCTGCAGGCCCTGGAGCCCTTCCAGGCGCAAGGCCAGGGTCTCTTCCCCGGCGGCGATCCATTGCACCAGCTGCAGCGAGCGTCCGAGCCAGAGGATTGGCTCCAGCTCGTGCGCGGCCCTGGCGAGACCCTCCACCAGGACCCGGCCTTCTTCCTTCGCGTCGGCGCTGGCGGCTTCCACGGGCTGTGCTGCGCCATCGGTCTTGATATCTTTTTCAAGAACCCGCTCGAGAAGCTCCGCGACGGCTGCCAGCAGCGCGGTTGATTCAAAATCAGGATAATCGAAGTCCCGGCCGCTCTCGTTCCGCCAGGCTAGCCGGTCAAAGACGGCGCGCGCGGCCGAGAGGAGAGCGCGCCGGGGTTTCTTCCCCAGCCAGGCGGCCCTTACCGCCTCGATCAGCTCAGCCACCTCGCTCTCGGGTATCTGCCATCTGCGCGCTTCGCGATTCTCCATGAGCGCGGCCAGGTGCAGCTCACCGAGGGAGCTTTCCCGGCGGGCGAAGGCCTCGGCTGCCCGCTCGAGCGGTGCGTGGAGCTCTCCGGGCAGCTTCTCCTCGGCGGCCTTGCGGGCCAGCGCGAGCTCGGCGGTCAGGGAAGAGGTCATCGCTCTTACCGAGCCCTCCAGTTCGGCAATGAGCCGCGCGCGGGAAGGTCCCAGGCTCCGTCGCAGACGATCGACGCCAGCCGAGCAGCTGAGAACCTCCTCGATCAGGGTGGTGAGCCGCTGCACGCCCTCAGCAGGAGGCGCCTCGCTGCCGCCGTCGCGCGCCTCCTCTGAGAGAAGCCCGCAGTCATGGGCGGCAAGCCGGAGTGTCTCGTGGGCCTCCTCGAGCTCTTCGCAGATCACGACAGCCTCCAGGAGGCCTGCGAGCTTGTCGATCTCTTCGTCGCCGCGCCGCCACGCCTCGCCGGCCGCCTGGGTTTCTCTTTTCCCTCCTCCAGCGAGACCCGCGGCCGCTCTCCAGAGAGCCTCCGCCTCATGTCGTGCCAGGCTTCGCAGTCTGAAGGCCGCCGATTCCAGCGCCAGCCGGTTGGCTACCGGCAGGGGCGGTTTCCCGGCCGTTTCGAGGCACATCCCTGCTAGCTTTGAGCAGAACGAGCGAATCGTGAGTACGTTTTCGGCCGCCTCCGGGCTCGACGCGGCTTTCTCAGACAGGCTCCAGAGACCGCGCAGCTCTTCGACGCCTCGCCGCAGGTTTCGCAGCGCCGGCAGCCAGCCGGGTCCTTCCGGTGAATCTCCGGGCCAGGTTACCTTGAGCTTCAGCTCCCCGGAGTGTCCTTCGCCTCCAATGCCATCGCGCACCCTGAGCTTCAGCGCGAGCGTCTCCGGAGGCCGGGCTCCGGTCGCCCCGATGCTGAAGGAGTAGGCGGCATCGCGAAGCTCCGGTCTCTTGTCGGCGCTGGCCTCTCTGAAAACCGGCAGAACTCTCATCTCCTTGCCGGTCTGCAGCAGGAGCTCGATCGAGTTGATCCCGTGGTCATCCTCGGTCCGGTACCTTAGCTGGAGTGAGCCGTTGCTTTCGACCTCGAGCTCGCCTGTGCGGGGCGAGAGGATGGCGATTCGCGGCGGGCTGTCAACCAGGGTGCGGATGGAGTAGATGGTTTCCGCTCCCGAAGTGATTCCATCGGGGGTTTCCAGCTCGATGCGGTATTCGGCATCTTCCTTGATCTCGAGCCCGCTGAAGGCGGCCCCGTCTCCCTCGATTCGTCCCCGGATCCTCCGGGCGCCCAGGAGGATGGTCGCCCCGGCGAGCTCCCGGTCCGCCTCGAGAAGGATGTCAGCGCGGCTGCCCCGCAGGGCGGAGATGCTGCCGTTGCTTTTCCGGATGGTTCGTTTCTTACGCGCGGTGTACTCCGGATAGTGGTAGGTGATTGTAAAGCCCCGGGGCGCCGCCGGTTCTCTCACCTCGACGTGTTCGAGGGGGCTGATATAGTCTCCGCCCCGAACGCGAAAATCGAAGCTCGCCAGGGCCTTTAACCGGTGGATTACTTCCATGGAATTTTCTTCCCGGCCGCCATATGGCAGTTGTGTCGATCTCCATTTGGTGTCGCTGCCGGGGCGGGATTCGCGGCTCTGGAGCACGAGCTCTCCGGGAGTTCCCCGCCTCATGGATATGGTGATGATGATCTCCTGGCCGCGTCCCGCTACGCTGCGGTCGGCGTCTGCAAGGAAGAAGACGCTGCTCGGCCGCGGCAGCACATCGCCGGGGTGCAGGAGGCGGTCTCCAAGCTGCAGCAGCCCCTCGGGATCCCAGAGTACCGCGGCAAGCGGTAGCAGGCAGACCGCCGAGGCCGCGAGGATGGAGCGGGTCGTCTTCCTGGCCGGCAGCAGCTTGTCGAGCCGGACCTTCGGACAGCGACTTGCCGTGTCGGCTCTCAGGGAATCAAGCAGCTCTGCCGAGCAGCCGGCCCCCTGCGTGGGAGTAGTCCCGGTGAGTTCTACCAGGCTCAAGAGGGCGCCCTCGAGAGCTGGTTCGGCCTTCTCGATCGCCCGGGCGCAGCGCAGCAGGGACCAGGGGAGAAGGAGGGGGCGCAGCACGAATAATATAAGAGTGAGGAGCCCGGCTGCCAGGACGATCCAGGCGATGGTTATCCGGGCCGGGGTTTCCAGCAGGAGGAACCGGTCGAACGCCAGTGCCGGCATGACGAAGAGAATAACGGCCAAGATCCAGGTCGCGAACCCCCGGCCTGATTCCAGCAGGCGATGGCGCATCCTGAAGCCCTTGAGCAGCCTCAGGGCCTCCGCAGGCAGTGGAGTTGTCGAGGTGGTCTTGACGTCCGGCACGCCAGGTATTGTACAGTCCCGGGTGCCCCCGAACCCCCAGCATTTCACGGCGCAGTCTCAGTCGGGTGTCGCCTGCTTTTCCAGCCGCCATGAGGCCACGAAGAAAGCATCCGTTCCGGAGGTCGAGGGCTCCAGCCTGATCTTGTGTCCGTCCAGGCAGGCCGCCGGCAGTCTCTTGCCCGCCCAGAAGGAAGGAGACGGGCTGAATTCCGGGTGGCGCTCCTCGAAGAGTTTCACGACTCCGTCGCACTCCGCATCGAGAAAGGAACAGGTCACATAGACAAGCCGGCCGCGGGGCCGTACCAGCGAGGCGAACCGTTCCAGGATTTCCAATTGCAGGGCCTGGAAATGAACGACATCTTCAGAGCCGTAACGGTTTTTCGCCTCCGGATTGCGGCGCAGGGTCCCAAGCCCGGTGCAGGGGGAGTCGACAAATACCAGGTGGGCCCGCGGCAGCGTTCTGGTGAGGTCTCCGTGTTCCCCGATCAGGCAATATTCAATCCGGCTGGAGAGGCCGGCATCTTTTGTGCGCCTGCGAATCTCCTGGAGTTTTTTTTTCTGGATCTCACAGGCCACCAGCCGGCTCTGGAGGTGGGCGGGCACCTTCACTCCCTCTTCCTGGCGAAAGATGATGTCGGCGAGGGCGAGGGTCTTGCCCCCGCTTCCGGCGCAGGCACCTATAATCGTCATT
>JAKUSY010000027.1:0-3202 GCA_022451445.1 Planctomycetota bacterium | reverse complement strand
GGCCGCGTCGGCTGAAAAAACGGCTGCCTGGCTGCCTTCATCCTGGACCTCGATCCAGCTCTTGCGGCTGGCGGTGGTGGCGGTCAGGTTGATGCGTCGTTCCAGGCGAAGTCCCGTCGGGCTGAACCTCGAGAGCTCGACCCCGGCGTCGGTCTCCCGCTGGAGACTGCGCATCACTTTTTTCCTGGAGGCTCTCAGCGAGTTGACCCGCAGGTCGACGCAGGCGGGGGAGCAGAGCTCGCGGGCCAGTTCGAGGCCCTTCTCTCGCCCTCGCTGGTCCAGGATCATCGTGGCAAGCCAGGGAGGCATGCTGCATTCGGCCGCGAAACGTTCTTCCGGATCCTCCGGCCAGCATTGCTCATCCAGGAAGGAATCAGAGGCCGCCTGCCGGACCTGCTCATCGAGGTGGTGGTCATCCATTTCTCCCCACTCGAGCACGGCCTCGCAGGTCGGGTTGAATTCCCATGGAAAAGACCCCTCCTGGGCCAGGGCGAGGATATCGAGCAGGAACGCGCCCTCGCCGCCTTCGATGTTCTCGATATTTCGCAGCTTGAGCCAGCGCCTCCACCGGGGCATCGTGCGGTCATGGAAGCGAAGCCAGGCATAGACCGCCCCGGAGATGAAGCGGCGGTCCCTGCTTCCGAGAAATCGTTTGCCCCTGAAGAAACGGCCTACGCGGGCATCGGCCGGGTAGGGTCCGGGTTGGGCGACCTCGCCTATCAGCTCCAGTGAAATTCCTAGCAGGGATGTCGGTTTCAAGACAGCGTCCTCGAAAGTGGTTTGAGAGCAGAGCGCTGTATTGTATTGTTCGCTCCGTCGAGGTCCAGAGGATAGACCACGGCAGTCTAATGTGCTGAACCATGCCCCTTGATTGCGTAAGATAACGTCTGTACCGACAACCAGGGAAGGTAGCTGAATTGAGAGCCGCGTATATCGAGGAACATGGGGGGCCCGAGGTCCTGAAGGTATGCGAGAGGCCGGATCCCGAGCCGGGCCCCGGCGATGCCCTCGTGCAGGTCGAGGCCTGCGGCCTGAACCATCTCGATATCTGGGTGCGCCTGGGCGGAAAAAGGCCCTTTCCATTACCGCTCATTCCCGGCAGCGACCCGGCCGGGATCGTGCTGGAGGCTCCGCCGGGCAGCGGCCTGGAGCCCGGCGACGAGGTCGTCATCTATCCCTGTGAAGGGCACGGTGACGAGCAGGCCCTCGCAAGCGGAGACGATCAGCTCTGTCCTGATTTCCGGATCTACGGAGCGGCCAGGGATGGGGGCCTGGCGGAGAAGATCGTCGTGCCCGCGGCGAATTGTTTCGCGAAGCCGGAGGCGCTCTCGATGGGGGAGGCGGCCGCCGTCTCGATCAACTACATCACCGCCTGGCATATGCTGGTGGCCCGGGCCGGCATCCGGCCCGGCGAGAAGATCCTGGTGCAGGCCGCCGGCAGCGGAGTTTCCACCGCGGCGATACAGATCGCCAGCCATCTCGGAGCCCGCGTTCTGGCCACATCCAGCACCCCCGGGAAGCTCGAGCACGCGCGGCGCTGCGGGGCGGAGGAGACCGCGAATTACCGTGAGGAGGATATTCGCGAGCGAGTGCTGGATTTCACGGCAGGCCGCGGCGCGGATGTCGTCTTCGATCATGTCGGGAAGCCCAATTGGGAGTGTGACCTCGCGAGCCTGGCCAAGGGTGGACGCCTTGTTTTTTGCGGTACGACCGGAGGCGCCGAGGTGACGGTGAACCTGTCCAGTGTATACTTCATGGGCCAGTCTATCCTGGGGTCGACGATGGGCCGCAGGGATGAGCTCGAGCAGATCCTCTCCCTGATGGAGAAGGGCAGGCTGAAGCCGGTGATCGACAGGGTCTTTCCGCTGGAGGACCTCGCCGATGCTCATCGGTATCTCGAGGAAGGGAAACAGGTCGGGAAAATCATCATCGATATCGGGAGTTGAAGGCGTGGGCACTGATTTCAGCTGGGACAGATTCGAGGCGCTTCCCATAGTCGGGATCCTGAGGGGCTTCGAGGTCGATACGGTTCGCCTGCTGGTCGAGGCCGCAGCCAGGGGAGGCCTGGGCAGTGTCGAGGTGACCATGAACTCGCCCTCGGCCCGCGAGGCGATCGCCGCGGCCATCGAGGCCGGCGCCGGGGAGCTCCAGGTCGGCGCCGGCACGGTGTGCACCCTGGAAGACCTCGAGCAGGCCCTCGAGGCGGGCGCCGCCTTTATCGTTACACCGGTCGTGTCAGCCGATGTGATCACCGCGTGCCGCGAGCGTAGCGTGCCGGTCATGGCAGGAGCCTTGACCCCGAGCGAGATCTACGGCGCCTGGACCCTGGGCGCGGACATGGTCAAGGTGTTTCCCGCCAACCAGTTCGGCCCGGGCTACCTGAAGGACCTCAAGGGCCCCCTGCCGCAGATTCGCCTGATGCCCACCGGGGGAGTGGACGCCTCGACGCTGGGGGAGTTTTATTCCGCCGGGGCTTCGGCCTTCGGCGTGGGAGGGGCGCTGTTCAGCACCTCCATCGTCGCCGCCGCCTCCTGGGACAAGGTGGAAGAGGGCGCTCGCTCGCTCGTCGAGGCCTATAGGTCAGCGAGCGGGGGAGGTTGATGGTCATGGATCCTCACGATACCCGGTACAAATACACCGCCAGCTATTGCGAAGAGAACGTCTGGCATCTCTGCCAGGAGCCGGTCTTCGAGGGGGTAGAGGTCAAGGTGGTCTTCGTGCTCAGCCACGGAGGCATCTGCCGGCTCTGGAACCAGAAGCTTTCCCAAGACACGGCTGAGCCGGTCTGCTGGGACTACCACGCTTTTCTTATCGCCCGGCAGGAGGAGTGGATGGCCTGGGATCTCGACACCCGGCTTGGACTCCCGGTTCCTCTGCAGCACTACCTGGCCAGCACCTTCCGTAACCCCGACGACCTGCCGGAATTTTTCGAACCGGTCTTTCGCATCGTCGACGCACAGGAGTATCTCGCGACCATTTCTTCTGATCGCGGCCATATGCGGGGGCCCGGGGGAGAATGGAGGGCGACACCTCCGGACTGGGAGCCGATCCTGCTGGGAGAGGAGAGCACCATCGAGTGGTTTCTCGATCCTGGCGGAGGGTCCGGTGACCTGCTGGCGCTGGAAGAGCTTCAAGGCGCCTTCGCCTCTTAGCCGGGATGGTTTGATGCCGAAAAGGAAAGCCGCTGAAAAAAGAGTTTTGA
>JAKUSY010000269.1 GCA_022451445.1 Planctomycetota bacterium | reverse complement strand
CGCAAAAAGCGACCCCGGCGGCGGCGTCCGCCGGGGAGACGCGGATGATTCTGGAACCGTCAACCTCACCGATGGCATCTTCCTCCTGAACTGGCTCTTTCAAGCCGGGGGAACGCCTAGTTGCCCGGACTCTGCCGATGCCGATGACAATGGCTCCATCAACCTGACAGATGCCATCTACCTGCTCAACTTCCTCTTCCAGGGCGGGCCGGCTCCGGAGCGGCCCGGAATCCAGGACTGCGGAGTCGATGGGGTCCCCGCTGACGGTCTCGCCGACTGCACCTACAACTCCTGTTAGAAAGAGAAGCTCCTTCGCTTCCTGGAAAAGCTAACCACCCCCGGACAAACGATACGCTCAGACGACCTGTTCGCCCCTATGCGCCGCCAGCTTGAGGTAGAGTTCCGAGAGCCGCGCGGTAAGCGGACCGGGAATCTCGGTCGTGCCGATCGGCCGGCCGTCGACCTGCGTCACCGCCGCCAGCTCCCCCATGGTCCCCGTACAGAACATCTCCTCCGCCCTGTATCCCTCGGGCAGGGGGATATCCTTCACCCCGCAGGGAATCTCGTTACGCTCACAGAGATCGAGGACGGTCGCCCTGGTGATTCCTTCCGGGCAGGCCTTCAGGTGGCTGGTGAGAACCGTGCCGTCCTCGACGATGAAGACATGTGTGGCGTTCGTCTCCGCCACGAAACCATGGACATCGAGCATCAGGGCATCATCCGCGCCGGCGGCGTTGGCCTCGATCTTGGCAAGAATGGACTGCGCCAGGTTGTTGGAATGGATCTTCGGATCCAGGCAGTCAGGCGGGAACCTGCGAATCGATGAGGTCACCAGCCTGAGACCCGACTTGTCGTAGACCGGGGCCTTGTGTTCCGCCAGGATGATCAGGGTCGGACCGGACTGGTTCAGGCGGGGATCCATTCCCGATGTCACCTTCACGCCCCTCGTCAGGGTCAGCCGGATGTGCACCCCGTCCTCCATCGAGTTGGCCTCGAGCGTACGACGGATCTCCGCGATGATCTCTTCGTGGGAAGGTATCTCGGTAAAGGCGAGAGCGAGAGCCGAGCTTCGCAACCTGTCGAGGTGCTCGGTGAGCTTGAAGATCTTGCCATCGTAGAGACGCAGTCCCTCCCAGACGCCATCTCCTCCCTGCACGATCGAATCGAAGGGACTGATCGCCGCCTCATCACGGTGCACGAGCTTGCCGTTAATATTGACGATCAGGTCACGATTCTTTTCGTTGAACTGCTGCAACATAGCTCATCCGCTCCCAAGACGGTACTCGTAGAGCACCCGGTAGATCTCCATACATTCTCGCAGCACAGCCTCGAACTTCCGAGGAACTTTCTCCTCCTTGGGAATATAGGGCCTGAAGGAGGTGGATTTTTCAACCTCTCCATACCAATGCGGGGCCCAGATCCCATCGGTCTTCCGTCTCCCCGGAGGCCAGGACAGCATCGCGGAGTCAAACTCGACCCCCAACTCTTCACAGAGAAGCCCCAGGATCTTTCCGGGATCCTCGAGGACATCCCGCGAATCAAGTACCGGGGGCCTTCGGCCAAGCTGGTCCTCTACCATGCGAAAGAGCTCCAGCTGCTGCGGAAGGCCTGTATCGTCTAAGCCCGGCTCCGGAATAATCCTGATGAGCGAGGTGAGCATCTCGATGGGATCGCGGATCAGGAAGCAGTTCTCGAGTCTCGGTATCCAATCTCTTCCCATGCCGGGCAGGAGATGGTGGGCCATATGCTTCTGGTAGTAGATGGGTTTGCCATCGGGAATCTCACCCGTCAGCCCGGCGACTACCTTCCTCCAATCCGTTTCGTAATGATCGACAATCTCAGCGGCGATCGGATGGTCATAGCCGGTCTCGCTCAGAAAGGCCGCGTAGAGCGGCTCATCGTTGACGATGGTGTCCTCCCTATTGCCCCAGGATCGAAGCAGCGCCGTGGAGATATTGCGCGGTCCGGACCACATCGCTATACGCATATCTTGTGCTTTCATTCCCGCGCGATGCCTCGCCTCATTCCCCGACCGAAAGTCGTACCAGAATACGCCCGACAACGAGCCAAAGCAAGGCAGGCACCAGGGCGCTCAGAATGATCGTGAGACCCGGCTCATCGGCTCCCATGTTGTGCCCCATCGCGGCAAAGGCGAAGCCCATTGGAATCGAGCCGCAGGCCAGGGCCGCGAAAAACTTACCCGGCGGCATTCGCACCATCCCCGCGATACAAGCCACCACCTCGGGCAGAAGCGGCATCCAGCGGGAGAGAGCGACCGCCCAGCCCCCGTACCGGCCGAAGAGGCTCTCCCCCTTCGCCAGCTCGTCCCTGCCCACGATCCACTCGGCAGCCCCCCTGCCGAGCTTGCGGCAGCAGAGGTAAGGGATAGCCCCGGAAATGAAGGAGCCCGCGGCCGCCGCGGCTCCTCCGATGAAGGGGCCGTAGATCGCCCCCAGCGCCGACATGACGACCGTCGCCGGCATCGGCAGCAGGATGTCCGCCGTCAGCAGGACGATTCCGCCCAGCCAGGGCCAGCCGCCATAAGCCGTCAGCAGCTCCCTGTTCACATTGCCGGAGAACAGGTTCCCCCAGACGAGAAAGGGAACGGCGAGCACCAGGGTCATGAAAAGACCTGTCAGCAGCAAGCGCATCCCCGGTCACCCTCCCTGTTCCAAGGACAGGCCTAGGGCCTACCTGCCCTGCATCTTCTTGGCGATCAACATCGCCATCTCGAGCGCCTGGCCGGCATTCAGCCTGGGATCCACCTGGGTCGTATAGGCCGTCGCGAGATCCGACTCCGTCAAACCGCAGGCTCCGCCGATGCACTCGGTCACATCATCTCCAGTCAACTCGAAGTGTACGCCCCCGAGGCGGGAGCCGCAATCGCGGTGGATGTCCATAGCCTGCTGCAATTCACCGAGGATATTGTCGAAATTACGCGTTTTCAGGCCCCCAGCCGTCGACTCGGTGTTGCCGTGCATCGGATCACAGATCCACATGGCCTCGCCGCCGCTTTCCCGTACCGCCTCGATGAGCCTCGGCAGCGCATCGGATATGTTCGAATTGCCCATGCGGTGAATCAGGCTCAGGCGGCCGGGCTCGCCGCCGGGATTGAGCACCTTGATGAGAGCTACAAGCTCGCCGGGATCGATCTTCTGGGAAATCTTGACGCCGATCGGATTGACGAGACCGCGAAAGTATTCGACATGCGCCCCATCAAGCCCCCGGGTGCGCTCACCGATCCAGGGCATGTGGGTAGCGAGATTGTACCAGCCGTCGCGGCGCGGAACCTGGCGGGTCTGGGCC
The DNA here is from genome assembly GCA_022451445.1 of Planctomycetota bacterium. Taxonomy (GTDB): domain Bacteria; phylum Planctomycetota; class UBA8108; order UBA8108; family UBA8108; genus UBA8108. The sequence continues at coordinate 1,695 of JAKUSY010000269.1, read as the reverse complement.
GCCTCGTATTCGAGATGGAGCCCCTCGTGGCTGCAGTAGAAATCGACCCGGCTGATCTCACTGTCGCCCGAGCCCATGACACTCTCGACAAAACCTATCGAGTTGCGCAGGGCATCGACCATCGCCTGGTATTCCTCGAGCAGACTCTCATCACGGACGAAATCGAGCCGCCAGTACTCGGGATGATTGAGATCGGAGAAACCGCCGGCGGCAAGCGAGCGTATGAAATTCATCGTCATCGCCGAGCGCTCGTAGGCCCTCAGCAGACGCTGGGGGTCGGGAATCCTGTCTTCGGAGGTGAACCGCAGGTTGTTGACCATGTCGCCGCGATAGGACGGCAGGGTCTCGTCTCCCCTCGTCTCCATATCGCTGGAGCGCGGCTTGGCGTACTGGCCGGCGAAGCGACCCACCCGGATGACCTTCTTCTTGCCCCCAAAGAGCAGCACCAGGCTCATCTGGAGGAGGATCTTGAGCTTGTTGGCGATGTTGTTCGACTCGCACTCTTCGAAATTTTCGGCGCAGTCGCCTCCCTGGAGCACGAAGGCTTCGCCCCGACTCGCCTGGGCCGCGTAGTCCTTCAGCCTCTCCACCTCCCAGCTAGTGACCAGGGGCGGGAGCTTCCCAAGCTGGCCTACGACCTCGCGCAGCGCTTCGGAGTCCGGGTAGGTCGGCATCTGGCTGACCGTTTTCTCGCGCCAGGAATCCGGGGACCAGGCTTTATCCATGATTTCCATACCTTCAGACAACTGGAAGGGCATTGCCCGCTCTCGGGCAGGGAAGACAATCGGTCTACGATAGCAACAAGCGAAGAGACATCAACAGCTACCCCGCACCTTCCGCCTTTTTGAAGCCATCGAGACCTGTAAAAGTGTGCCATCCGCTCACCTCCTATGCCCGCAAACAGGCCCCGGGAAACGCATTTTCGAGGTTTTCCCGGCAGCTCCCGTTTCCAGTCTGAACCGATAAGCATCTTCGAGGTGGTTTATAAGTCATTTATTCATTTTGGCTTATATCTTCTCCTGGCAACTGGACCGGCTCCCTGTCGCCAGGAACCGGAGCCTGTCACCCTCCCATCGAGTCGGAACTTCATCTGCCACGCGCAGGCCGCTGGAAAAAGCCGGCCCCACTGTGATGACCGCAACTTGATACCGTCTTCTCATGCCTCTAAACTCCCTTCCTTCCCCCTTTTCTCTGAAATGAAACGAGCAACTCCATGAAACCCGGCAAGAGGCCTGAAAACCCACGCTTTTCCTCCGGTCCCTGCGCCAAGCGACCCGGCTGGCAGCTGTCGGCCCTGGAAAACGCGTGCCTTGGAAGGTCCCATCGATCCGCCGAAGGAAAGGCCCGGCTCGCGGAGGTGATCGAAAGATCGAAATCCCTGCTCGCACTGCCCGAAGATTACCTGGTGGGAATCATCGGCGGCTCCGATACCGCGGCCATGGAGATGGCCATGTGGAACCTCCTCGGAGAGCGTGGCGTGGACGTCTTCGCCTGGGAAAGCTTCTCGCAAGGATGGGCGAGCGAGATCCGCGACCAGCTGCGCCTCGAAGACACCCGTGTGTTCGAGGCCGACTATGGCGAGCTGCCGGATCTTTCCCAGGCGGATCCCGCCAGGGACGTGGTCTTCACCTGGAACGGAACAACCTCCGGGGTCAGGGTCCCGGATGGAGACTGGCTCTCCGACGGCAGGGAAGG
>JAKUSY010000268.1 GCA_022451445.1 Planctomycetota bacterium | reverse complement strand
ATGTCTATACGGGGAGACTGCTCTGGGAGGCGGAGTTTCCAGGGATAGGGAAACCCTATACCAATACCGGTCACCAGCCCGGCGCGCCCTCGCTTGGCGGCAATTCCGTGTCGAGGAGTGACGCGATCTACGTGCTCTATGGAAAGGCCTGCCTGAAGCTCGATCCGAAGAACGGCTCGGTAGAGTCCAGGATCCAGTTTGAAACCGAAAAGGGGAAACCGGGCGTCCAGCACCTGGGGTTTCTCGGTGGCCATGAGGACATCCTGGTTCTCGGCGCCTCTCCGATGCGGTTTTCCACGCCTGAGTTTGACCTCTACGATCTGAACGATCTCAACGACAAGCAGGTGGACAAGCTGAAAGAACTGCTCAAGTCGGTAGCCGGGTTCAAGCCCGCCGGAAAATCTTTTTTGCAGGGCGAGAAGTCGTGGCTTGTCGGGCAGCTGAACAGGCTGTTGGACCTCGAAGATCTTGCCGTGAACCTGGCCGTGGCCGATCAGGGCAAGGCTGCGGTGAAGAAGCTCGATGCCGTCAAGCAGCTGCTCCGCCTGCATCGAGAAAATGCCGGCGACTCGGTCGGTTTTAAGAGTCTGAATCGCAGGTTGCTGCGCCTGGTCTGTCCGGATGTGCCCGAGGAACGTACCGGTAAGCTGGGTCAGAAGAACGTGTGGGATGGGACGGCGAGCAGGTACCTGGGTGGATTCGATCGCCACAGCGGCAGGATGCTCTGGAAGCTGGCCGCCGTGAACTCGTTCCGGCACAACGCGATCTGCCTTGGCGGCGGCAGGCTTTTCACCGTCGACAGCCTTCCCGAATCGTATGAAAAGAAGCTGCGCAGACGGGGCCGCTCCTCGGTTGGCAGCACCCGGGTGATGTCGGCCAGCCTCGCAGACGGCTCCATTCTCTGGAAAAAAAAGGCGCCCTACTACGGGACCTTTATTTCTTATTCAGCCGAGCACGATATCGTCCTGCAGTCCAGCAGGGCATCCCGTGACATGCTTCCTGATGAAAAGGGAAACTGTCTCCTGGCGCATAGGGGCGAGACGGGGGAGGTTTTGTGGAAATCCCAGGCTGTCTACGATGGCCCCTGCATACTTCACCATGATACGATCATAACCCAGGGCAAGGCCTTCGAGCTGCTCACCGGCAAGCGCAAACGGAGACTGAATCCCGTTCTTCAGCGCGAGGTGGATTGGGGTTTCTCCAGACACTATGGCTGCAATACGGCCATCGCCAGCGAGCATCTCCTGACCTTCCGTTCGGCCGCGGCGGGTTTCTTTGATCTCGCCGGCAAAAGCGGGACAGGCAACCATGGCGGCTTTCGCTCTAGCTGTACCGCCAATCTAATCTGTGGAGATGGAGTTCTCTGCGCGCCGGATTACACCCGGACCTGCAACTGCAGCTACCAGAACCAGTCTTCGATCGGGCTGATCCATATGCCGGAGCTGGGGATGTGGACCTTCAATACCTTCAGTATCGAGAAGGAGCAGGTTCGCCGTCTCGGTATCAATTTCGCTGCTCCCGGAGACCGGCTGGCCGAAGACGGGACCCTGTGGCTGGAGTACCCGCTCGTTGGCGGTCCCTCTCCGAAATTCGAGCTGGAGCTGGAGCCGAAGACGGCTGTCACCTTCAGCGGGAACCCGGCAAGTCCGGACGCAACCTCCGGTGCATGGATCTTCGCCTCGGGGTACCGGGGTCTTCACGGCATCTCCTTGAAGCTGCCGAAGGCCCCGGCGGCAACCTTTACAGTGAGGCTCTATTGCCGGGCGCCCGGGGACCCCGGCGGCGGCTACGATATCAGCCTGCAGGGAAAGAAGGTATTGGAGGGCCTCGATGCCGCGGCGCGAGGCGCCGCTGGAGCGTCCGGCGTGGTTCATGAAATCGCCGGGGTCAGGGTCACCTCTGGTATAGAGGTGACCCTCTCACCCTCGGGCGGAAAGGAAGCCGGCCTTCCGCTCGTCTGTGGCATCGAATTGATCCGAGAGGACGAATGATCGATCGGGTCGAGGTGGGGCCGCTCACCCGCCCTTGACCGTCAGCCACGCCTTCGTCAGCGGGGCCTTGCGGCCAGGTACATTATAGCCGGCCCAGCAGGCCTCGGAGCCGTCGGCTCCATCACTTCCTCTGATGCGGAATGGAATGTCCAGGGGAGTGGAATCACCTTCGAGGACTATCTTTACGGCCTTGGCGGAGTCCTCCCCGTGCAGGGATTCCGCGGTAGTTGAGCTGACGCCCTTGGGAAGACCAGTGGCCGTGATGAGGATCTTTCCCTCATAGCCGCCACGCCTGTCTACAGTGACGGGTATCTCCAGCTTCTTGCCTTTATCGAGGACGAAGCTGTCAGAGGCCAGCTTCAGGGAGAAGGCCCTGGCCGGCCTGGCAATCCGCAGCATGTAGAAAAAACGGCGGCCGCCATGGCTGAATCGATCCCTGACCTCGATTCGGTAGGTCTTGTTCTCAGCTGTGGTGAACTGGGCCGTGCAATCGAGCTCGCTATCGGTGTCGTCCTTCTCGGCGACGGTTTTTGAGTCGGCATCTTTCACCATGAGCACCGGGTCGAGCAGTGAGCCTACCCGGCGGGCGGTGACGGAGACCTCGAAGTTTTCTTTTCCCGGGGCGGAGAACACATAGGCGTCTCTCTCACCGGGTGCGCTGATTCGGCCGCTGACGATCAGTGTCCCGGTCGGTTCCGGCAGCCTGCCCATCTTCGCATACTCCTCTTCCGTGAGGCTTTTGCAATCTTCACGCGCCAGGGGCGCGGCGTTGGCCGCGCCGGGAATCCTGATAAGGTCCAGGCTCCGCCCTCCGTTCGCCGGTAGCTTGATAGTTTTCCGGTCTTCCGGAATGTTCCAGCCATGGAGCGTCACCTCGACGGGAGCGGCTAATCCGGCGGCCAGGGGGTAGGAGTATTCGATAAACGGACCGGTCGTCAGGGCCAGGCGGTAGATGTAGTCGCTCCCGCCGGAGAACTGGATGCTGGAGTTGGGTTTCGCTGGAAATGCGAAGAGCCTGACGATGTAGCGCCCTGGAGCCGGGGCGCGAAAGATAATCCTCGGATCCATTCCCTGGTCGTCATCGTTTTCAGCCAGGATGAAACCTCCGGCAGAGGTGATCTGCAGGCTCCCATCCATTGGAGATGCAAGGACCCGGCTGGCTGTCAGGTCGGCCACCAGGACATCTCCATCTTCGAGGTCGACCGAGTAGCTGTCGACATCCCCTTTTTTCTCCAGGCGCCCATGGATCATCCGGCCGGGTTTTCCCAGGTGAGGCGCCTCATTGGATGAGTTGTTGGGTTCCTTCTCGATGGCATCGGGCAGGTCGCTGACCAGGAAGGGGCGGGGGCTCGATGCTCCCACCCTATTGTAAAGCCGCAGCCAGTAGATACCCGGTCGTGCATCTCCTGGTATTGAGATCTCGAGCTTTCCCTTTTCGGGCAGGGCCTTGCAGGTGAGGTTTGTATCCCGTTCACGCTCTTCGCACAGCCAGGAATCGAGAGGCCAGGAGGGGAATTCTCCCGAGGCGCTCACGGTCACGGTCGTCCCCCGGCTCGCCCCGTGTGGGAACAACCCGGTCAACTTAGGAGCCTTCTCCTCTGCGTATGCGGGGATGGAGATCAACACGCCCAGGAGGGCTGTCCGCATTTTGATCCCTCGAGTGTTCATGATGGTCCTGCTGCGAAAGGGAACGCTGGATGTGATCCTCAGCCCATCAATTCGCGGATAGGGGAAGGGTCGCTCACCAGGGGGACGGGACGTCCTTCAGGGGTATAGAGGATCTTTCCGGGATCGATGCCCAGCTTCCTGTAAATCGTCGAGGCAAAGTTCTCGGGAGAAAGTATCCGCCGCGATGCACTGTAGCCCTTGCGGTCTGTGGCGCCGACCACCTGTCCGCCGGGAGTATTGCCGCCGGCAAAGAGGACCGACATCGCGTTGGACCAGTGGTCCCGTCCTCCACGGTCGTTGATCTTAGGCGTGCGGCCGAATTCTCCAAGGCAGATCACCATGGTGGAGTCGAGGAGGCCCCGCTGATCGAGATCCTGGATCAGGGCAGCCAGGGCCCTGTCCCTGGGGGGAAGCTTGGAGTCAAGTGACTTGAAGATGTTCGTGTGGTGATCCCAGCCCCCATCGTAGATGGTGACGAAGGGGACCCCCGCCTCGATGAGCCTCCGCGACAGCAGCGCTCTCTGGCCGAAGGAGTCTCGTCCGTACCGGTCCCTGGTGGAAGGCGACTCGCGGTGAATGTCGAACGCCGCCTGGGCCTGGGCCGAGGTGACCAGGTTGTGCCCCTGGAGAAAATATTCATCATAGGCCGCGACCGGATCGCCGGCCGTCTCGTCCTGGATGCGCAGGAAGCGGTCGACCTCCCGGCGGATCTCCTGGCGGCTCGAAAAACGTGAACCATCGAGTCCCTTGGGAAGGGCGACATCCCTTACCCGGAAGGCTGGCTGGTTGGGGTCGCTCTTGACGACAAAGGGAGCGTATTTCGCGCCCAGGAAATTAGGTCCACCGGAGCGCGACATGCTGCCGAGTGAGAAATAGGCGGGCAGTCCCCGGGGAGCGCCACGTTCACGGGCGGTTACTGATCCCAGGCTGGGATGGAAGCTGACGAAGGCTCCACAGCTCACGGGGATCCTGGTGGGGGCGCCGGTCATCATGTAGTGGTTGCCGGCGCCGTGATTTCCATGATCGTGCCTGATGGAGCGAATGATCGCCAGCTTGTCCGTTATCCTGGCCAGGTGCTTCATGTGTTTTGAAAATCGAACCCCCGCGATCCCTGTCGGGATGGTCTCGTATTCCCCTCGAATTTCGCTGGGCGCATCCGGCTTCGGGTCGAAGGTTTCGTAGTGGGTCGGCCCGCCGTCAAGCCAGACGAGAATGCACCGGGCAGGCTTTACCGCAGGCCCCCCCTCGCTGGCGGCCAGCGCCCTGAGGCGCAGGGCGTTGACCAGTCCACCTCCAATAAAGGCGCCAAGGCCCAGTTGGAGGCGACTGCGCCGGGAGCCACCGT
>JAKUSY010000267.1 GCA_022451445.1 Planctomycetota bacterium | reverse complement strand
CCTCCTCTGGCAGGTTGTGGAGAAGCAGAGGAGCCGGGCGAAAGACGACATCCAGCCGCGGGCTTGGGTGGCCTTTCCCTTCTCGATCCTCCTCTTCCTCGGCCAGGCGCCCTTCCTGGTGCGGGCGGTCTACCCCCCCATCCAGGACTTCTTTCTCAGGGACGGACAGGTCCAGGCGAGATACGTCGAGCGCTCCACCGGGTTGAAGCTGGAGATCTCGTTCCCGAAGCCGCTCAAGAGCGCCCGCGGCGATCTGCGAATCAACTCCAGGGACCTGACCCTGGCCTGTTTCAAGAAGGAAACGGGACTTATCCAATGGCCCAGCGAGAAGACGCTGTCGATCTCCGTCCCGGCAATGCTGGAACATCTCGGGCAGGAAAAGATTGAAACCCTCAGCCTCAATCTCCGGGCCCTCGGTACGAGCGGGGAGGGAGTCGAGCTGCCGGGTCGCCTGCTGTACGCGGATGGGAAGCGGGTGTCGCCCCAGACACTCCGTCCCCGGGAACCCTGAGAGTCCCCTCAAGCGCCGCACTTGTCTTTTGCCCGGCACTCTAATAAACTCTTCTGTTTGGTAAAGATCCCGCCCAAGAGAAAAAGAACAACTCGAGATGGTCAAGCACCTGATAGTGAATCCCGACGACGTCCGTCGCCCAGCGACGACCCAGATCGGGGAGATTCCCGCCAATTCCTACGCCAGGACCCTTGCCCAGGAGCTCGCGGACGGCACGATAAGCGCCGGCGAGGCCCTCCTGGTCTACAGGGATATGGTCGTCATCCGGGAGTTCGAGACGATGCTCGACCAGGTCAAGAAGATCGGCGGCTACCAGGGACTCGAGTACGACCACAAGGGGCCCGCCCACCTCTCGATCGGACAGGAGGCGGCCGCTGTTGGACAGTCCTTCATGCTGGAAGCGACTGATCACATCTTCGGAAGCCATCGCAGCCACGGGGAGTTCCTCGCCAAGGGACTCAGCGCGATCCACAAGCTTTCGGAAGAAGAGCTCGGAGTCATCATCGAGGGTTCTCTCGATGGAGAGATCTGGAATGCCCTCGAGAGCGAGGCCAGCGCCGATGGGAAGAAAAGAGCCGAGGAGTTTCTCGTCTTCGGACTCCTGGCGGAGATCTTCGGACGGGCTACCGGCTTCAACCGCGGCCTTGGCGGCTCCATGCACGCCTTCTTCCTGCCCTTCGGCACCTACCCCAACAACGCCATAGTCGGCGGAAGCGCGGATATCGCCGTGGGCTCCTCGCTCTTCATGCGACTGCAGCGCGACAGCGGGATCGCAGTAGCCAATATCGGCGACGCCTCCAGCGGCTGCGGACCCGTCTGGGAGGCGATGAATTTCGCCACCATGGGCCAGCTCTGGAATCTCTGGCCCGAGCCCTACCAGGGAGGCCTGCCGGTCATCTTCAGCTTCATGAATAATTTCTACGGCATGGGCGGCCAGACCAGGGGTGAGACGATGGGCTTCGAACGCCTGGCCTGCCTCGGAGCCGGGATCAACAAATTCAATCTCCATGCCGAGACCATCGACGGCAACAACCCGCTGGCGGTCATCGACGCCTTCCGGCGCAAGCTCGACGTCATCAAAAACGGGGAGGGTCCCGTGCTGCTCGAGATCATCGCCTATCGCCAGAGCGGCCACTCGCCAAGCGACGCGAGCGCCTACAGGGAGCGCGAGGAGATCGAGATGTGGAGGAACATCGACCCGATCAAGGAGTTCGGCAAGCAGCTCATCGAGTCCTCCACCGCGAACGAAGAGGCTCTCACGGCCTGTGAAGAGCACGCCAGGGAGATCATCCTCAAGGCCTACCGGCTCGCCACCGACCTGGAGATCTCGCCTCGCCTGGGCGGCGAGCCGATCGCACGCTTCATGTTCTGCCATCAGGATGAAGAGGAGCTGCCAGGGATCCGGGAGGGAGACGTGCTCAAGCCCCTCGAGGAAAACAGCCGCGTCCAGGCCCTAGCCCAGAAGAGCCGCTCGGGCATCGACCCGGAATCCGGGGCGGTGCTGCCCGAGGGCAAGGCCATCTCAGTACGGGACGCGCTCTTCGAGCCCATCATCCATCATTTCTACAACGACCATCGCCTGATCGCCTACGGCGAGGAAAACAGGGACTGGGATGGTGCCTTCGCGGTATACCGCGGAATGACCGAATCCCTGCCCTACCATCGACTCTTCAACTCGCCGATCTCAGAGGCCGCTATCGCCGGGACCGCCGTCGGCTACGGCATGGAGGGCGGCCGGGCGCTCGTGGAGCTCATGTATTGCGATTTCCTCGGCCGGGCCGGAGACGAGATCTTCAACCAGCTCGCCAAGTGGCAGGGGATGTCAGGCGGCGAGATCCGGATGCCCGTGGTCGTCAGGGTCTCGGTTGGAAGCAAGTATGGAGCCCAGCACTCGCAGGACTGGAGCGCCCTGGTCTCCCACATCCCGGGACTCAAGGTCTGCTTCCCGGTCACGCCCTACGATGCCAAGGGGCTCATGGCCTCGGCCCTCAGCGGCAACGACCCGGTCATCTTCTTCGAGAGCCAGCGCGCCTATGGCGAGACCGAGCGGTTCCGCCAGGAGGTTCCCGAGGATTACTACAAGATCCCCATCGGAGCGCCTGACATCAAACGCGACGGTGATGACCTCACCATCCTCACCATAGGGGCAACCCTCTACAAGGCGGTCGAGGCGGCCGAAAAGCTCGAGAGCGAGCATGGCCTGTCGGCTGAGATCATCGATGCCCGCAGCCTGGTCCCGTTCGACTACAGCCTGGTCCTCGACTCCGTACGCAAGACCGGCCGCATCCTGCTCGCATCCGATGCCTGCGAACGCGGCAGCTACCTGAACACGCTGGCCGCCAACATCCAGCAGCTGGCCTTCGACCATCTCGACGCGCCGGTGACCATCGTGGGCGCGCGCAATTGGATAACCCCCTCGGCCGAGCAGGAGGAGCTCTTCTTCCCGGCCGACACCTGGCTGCTGGACGCGATCCATACCCACCTCGTTCCCCTCGATGGCTACACGCCCTCAACGGACCGCTCCGGAGCCTACATGATCCGCTGCAATCGAGAGGGAGTATGAATCCTTCTCCCGGTGGTGAGCAGGAAGTTTTCGACCTCGACGAGGAACCCCTGAAAGAGTGGATCCTGAAGGCCTACCACGAGAGAGCTCTCGACAGTGAAGAGCACGCCCGCCTGGTCGATGCCCAGAGGTTGCTGCTCTCCGGTCCCGACTCCCCCTTCAACTCAGGCACGTATTACTTTGAGGAAGACCCCGGGCCGCGCCTCGCGCCCTTTGCCCTGAAGCTCGACGAGATAAGCGAACAGCTCGCCACGGCCCTCTTCGAGCCGCTCGAGCGCGGAATGAAACAATCCGAGCCCTCTCTCGCGGCCCCGCCCCGTGAAAAAACCGCCGGAGCCAGCGCCGCCTCCGCGACCAAGCTCTCGCTCTACATAGCCTCCCTTGCCGGGCCGATCGCGCTGCGAACAGGGCTCGACGAAACAGTGATCTGCTCCCTCCTGTCGACCGTCCTGCTGGCGATGTCGAAGGTGGGAATCACCCGGGTCAGGGAAGCACTCGGCTGATCGACCCTGAGGAACTCAACCCCTCAGGTTGATCTCCTGCATGAGCTTGTCGGTCGCATCGTAGGCCTTCGTGACCCATTCGACGATCTTCTCGGGCTCGGGCGAGTACTCCAGCTCGAGGCTGATGGCTCCGTCAAAATCGAGATCCTTGATGGCCTGCAGGTAGGGTGGGAAATCAACCACTCCATCGCCAGGAGGAAAATCCCCGTGCACCTCCCCATCACAATCGGAAATATGTACGTGTCCGGCCCGCCCCCGAAGGCTTGCCAGCTCCTCAGGTTTGCTATCGGACAGCAGCATGTGGCTGATGTCGATATTGGCCTTCACCGCGGGAACATCGACGTCGGTAAGAAACCTGCCCATCTCGCTGAGGTTGTTGACGAGGGCCATGTCGAACGGCTCGAGCTCGAGAACGATCTCCAGGTCACGTTCGGCAGCGTATTCGCCCAGGGTCCGGCAGTGCTCGGCACCCCATTTCCACTGTTCCTCCGGCGGGATGACCTCCTTCTGCCAGATATACTCGCCGATCACCAGCAGGTAGTTCTTCGCTCCCAGCTGCTCTGCCATGTCGAGGTATCTCTTGCAGCGTGCGAGGTGAAACTCCTGGACGCTGGGATTGAAGTCGATCAGCCCGACGCTGACGCCCACGACGCTGATGATCGGCAGCTCGATCTCATCGCATTTCGCCTTGATCGCAGTGATGCGCTCATCGGCTCCCGGGTCGAGGGGGTCCTGGAAGATATCGACACAGTCGAAGCCGATCTCCTTGGTGCGTTCCAGGCCGCTTAAAAGGTCAATGCCATGCTGCTCCCAGGCGGAGTTGATCATTCCGAGTTTCATGTTCCTGTTTTCCTCTCGAGTTCATTCCCGTGTTTCGACGACCTCCGCCGGCGCGGCAAGCCCCCTTCTTATCAACTACCAGGCTCCGCCCTCATGCGGACCTTATCTCGTCTATCGTAAAGATCCTGTGTTCGATGGCTCCGCGGTAACAGGCCTCCACGAGGGCAACCGTGTCGAGGTTGTCCTCTCCGTCAATCTCCGGCTTCCCGCCGGTCTCGAGAGCCACGAGCAGCTGCGCCATCGTCCCCTCGAAGGCATCGGGAAACCAGACCTTGTCCCACTTCGGCTCCACCCAGACCTCACCGCCCTCCTTGCAGGTATAACGCAGGGTGCTGGGCACCGCCTCGGGATAGCTCGGCCAGCCGATCGTTCCCTTGGCGATCCCATCGGTGCCTTCCACCCGCCAGTTGATATAGATGTCGCCGTCTGAGCCTTCCCGGCAGGGACCGGTCCAGACATCGTCGAGGCTCGTACAGCGCAGGCCGCTGTCGTACTCGAGGATGTACATGTTGATTCCATCTTCATGCGGGAATTCCGTACGCGGGTCGGGACGACTCGAGGAGAGCACCCGGTCGGGATTCCCGAAGAG
>JAKUSY010000266.1 GCA_022451445.1 Planctomycetota bacterium | reverse complement strand
GCGAGGATCACGAGGGATGAATCCATCTTGCTCTCTCCTGCTGTTTTACTTTCTCTTCACGCAATTCAACGCGAGCCTGCCGGCTGGAAGACCGCGCAGCGTCATCCGCCGCCGGGCAGCGACAAGAAAACCGCTGACGTCTTAATAACCAACCTCGGGTAAGAACGCAAGACCGTTTGACCTCACCTAGCTGCGAAGCTCCCTCCACCAGGTCAGCGACAGGGCCAGGAACAGGACCGGCCCAAGGGCTGAGCCGATGACGGGCGGAAGAACCCCCTGGGCTCCAAGGGCCTGGCAGAAGGCCCCGGCAACGAAATAAACCGTCCCCACACAGACCGCCAGGAAGGCGCCCAGGAAGACATTGCTGGTGCCGGAAGAGACGATGATGGGAAGGCCCAGAAGCAGCAGGACCAGGTTGTGAACGGGATGAAAGATCCGCGAGTAATACTTGCTCTTCCAGCCTCTGTCCGCGGTGGTGCTGACCTTCCTCTTCAGGTCAGCGAGGCTCATATGCGCGACCTGCGCCTCGCGCACCTCGAGGTCCTCGGGCGAGAGGACCGTCTCGAGCTCACGCTCGATAAAAGACTCCGACAGGCGGGCGGCCCCTCCCTCCACCTCCGGCTGGGACACGGTAACCAGCCTCGAGCGCCGGGCGCCCTCGCGAAATTCAAAAGGCTCGTAGAGAGCTATCCAGCCCTTCTTCATGAGCCAGTAGCCGCGGCCCCGGCTGGGCTGCACCCAATCCATCTGCCTGGCCGAGATAACGGAATCAGGCTCCTCCCCCGGGCTGGTCGGCAGGACCAGAACCCCCTCGGCGCGTTTCTCGTTGACCAGGTAGCGCCGGATGAGAATCAGGATTCCCTCCTGCGTGTCCTCGTACTTCAGGTCCATCGTCTCGAGCCGCCCCTTTCGCTTGCTGGCCATCTCCCGGAAGGCCTCGCGGGTCCCCGGGATCCAGAAGTCCTGGACCAGGTAGGTTCCCACGGAGATCACCCCGGCGGCGAGCAATACCGGCAGGAAGAGGCGGCGGTAGCTGCGACCGTTGGCGAGGACCGGGATCAGCTCGTTGGAGCGCTGCAGCAGGGTCATGGTGAAGAGACCCGAGGTGAGACATACGATGGGCCCGAGCACCTGGCAGAAAACAATCGGCAGGTTGATGCTGTAATACCGGAGCATCAGGCTGAAGAGCTCGCCGAGCGAGCCCGACTGGCGGTTGAAATTATCCAGGTTCTCCACCAGGTCGATGAGCACAAAGATCAGGCAGAAGCTCAGCAGGCTGACGACGTACACGACGAGGAACAGGCGCAGGATGTAGAGGTCGAGGGTCGCCGGACAGCTCTTGGTGATTCGCTGAAAAAGGGACATGAGGATCTACCTGCCTACCTCCGTTTCAAGACGCCACAGGCCCCAGCCCAGGGCGCCGAGGAGTATGACGGCGGGCACGTGCACAACCGCCAGGGGAAGAGCCCCTTTATGTACCGCCACCTGGAAGACGACGGTACCACCGTAAAAAACGGTCGGAAGAACTCCGCAGGAAACGAAGAACGGCAGCAGCCGGTTGCCCGAATTCAGGTACAAGGCTATCACCCCCCCCAGCAGGGCGAAGAGACCGCAGCTCAACATCCGGGCGATTCGCCCATGGTATTCAAACTGCAGGCGCTCGAGCGCCTTGGCCCCCGCCTCCGCCGGGGGCCTCCCCGCGGGACCATCCCTCGCGGCGCGGATCTCCCTACCGAGCGCCCCATTGCCAAGCTCCTTGCCCCGCCTCGCGCGCCTCGCCTTGCTCGCAGGGTCAAAAGAGATGTTCAGTTCATCGAGATGCATTCGCTGGAAAAAAGAATTCGACCCGCCCGGATGAAGCTCGCTCGAATAAAAAACGCTCACATCCCTGAGCTCGATGATGATGTGCCCGGCAAGAGTTCCATCCGCCGGCTTCGCGGGAGCGCTCGCGGCAAGAGGAGACTCGGCCGAGGCGCTCCTGAACCTGAGCTCGTCGGGAAAGAGAATCGTGCCCTCGCCGGCGTAGAGACAGTAGGGGTAGGAGACCAGGTCCAGCTTGTCGATCTTCTCCTGGCTGAGTATCTCGTCGGTGTCGGCATCCGCCCTCGGCCCGACAAAGACGCCCCTCAGGCTCCTGCCCTCGTGTTCCATGATCCAGAGGTTCAGGTTGCCGAAACGAAAATCCCTGTTCTGGCCCTTGCCCAGGGCGCGGAACTGGTTGATGAGAAGGCTGCCGACATCGTTGCGCTTGTGCTTCATCAGGGGGACGAGGTGGCCGTTGATGAAGTAACCTGAAAAAGTGAAGGCGAGGCCGAGCAGCAGGGCCGGCAGCAGGATCCTGCCGTTGGAGATGCCGAAGCTCCTCGCCGCCATGATCTCGCGGTCAGCCACGAGGCGACCGTAGACCAGGCTGGTGGAGAACATCAGGGCAAGGGGAATGCTGTCGCTGAGCATGGCCGTCGCCGCGTACCACATGACAGGCAATGCCAGCGGCAGGTCGATGTCATATTTCCCCGCCGCCAGGATAGAGACCAGGAGCGAATAGCTCAGCTCCAGGACCAGGAGGGAGAAGAGAAATGTCTTGAGGATCTCCAGGACGATATGCCGCGTGAGTCCCCAGGATGTGCCCGCCCGCTTGCTGTTCATCAGGATCCGCCAATAGTAATCACTGAAAATCCAGGGCAGCCGACTCCGGCCGCCCACGGTAATCAAGAAGCTGACCAAATGTTACACAAGACTCAGGCCGAAATAAGATAAAGAAGGGCTGTTTAAAGCGTGGGGAAAGGATTATCCGCCCTTATCGGCACCAACCCGACTTATCCGGACCATGCGCGGGTTCCAGCTCGCTTGGGTTATCTTGCCAGAGACTGAAATGAAGCCTTATAATCATCGGTCTTTGTTTTTTCTTATCGGCCACCTTAATGCCAGTTGTCAGAGATGCACCGGGAAATGACCGGACAGAACAACAATCCACTTCCTGACTGGGACACCCTTACCTTCTCCCTTACAGAGACCGACTGCATGTACAGAAGTCTCGGGGACACGGAGAGGGAGCCGGTCTGGGATGAGGGCGAATTCATGCCCTTCCAGGGCATTACGATCTCGCCCGCGGCGGCCCTAATGTCTTACGGCGTGGGCGTTTTCGAAGGTCTGAAGGCCCAGAGAACCACCGACGGGAGGATCCTGCTCTTTCGCCCCGATGCCAATGCGGTCCGGATGCGGAATTCCGCCGAGAGGCTGATGATGCCTCCCTTCCCGATCGAGCAATTCATCGACTCCTGCGTCGCGGTGGTGCGGCGCAACGAGCGCTTCATTCCGCCACCGGAATACGGCTCACTCTATCTGCGCCCCATGCAGCACGCGGTAGAGCCCCAGCTCGGCCTAGGTCCCTGCAGGCACTTCGCCACGCATATTTTCTGCAGTCCGGTGGGCAGCTACTTCCGCGGGGGGAGCCCCCAGGGAGTTCGCCTGAAGGTGCTCGAGCAGGGCCGTGTCGCCCCCGGGGGAACAGGCTGGGCAAAGGCGATGGGAAATTACGCCGGCGCCATCTGGGTCGCCCAGCAGTGGAAAGACCAGGGCTTCGATGATGTCCTCTACCTTGACGCGCACCATCTCCAATACCTGACCGAGACCAGCGGCTCGAACCCCTTCGTCCTGCTGAAATCAGGAGCGCTGGTCACGCCACCGCTCGACAGCCAGATCCTGCCCGGGGTGACGCGCGACTCGACCCTTCGAATCGCCCGTGACCTGCTCAGCCTGGATGTCCAGGAGCGGGAGCTCTCTATCCAGGAGGTCCTGGAGGAAGGCGAGGAGATGTTCTGCACCGGAACTGCCTGGACATTGCTCAATGTCCGAGAGGTAGTCCACAAAGACGAGGTCAAGCTCCTGGAGAAAGACGATCTTCGTATGGAGCTTCTCGAAATCCTGCGCGGAATCCAGACCGGCGAGAGGGAAGATCCATTCGATTGGATCAGGGAGGTCTGAGATGGATCTCGACCAATGCCGGAAGGACATCAACAACCTCGACAAGAGCCTCCTCGAGCTGCTTGCCCAGAGGCGGGCCATCAGCCGAAAGGTGATCGAGGACAAGCTCGGGAGAGGACTCGATCTTCGCGACCCGAAAAGGGAAGGCGAGATCCTCGAGACTCTCATCAAGGCCGGGCGCGAGCTCGGACTCGACGCCCACTTCGTGACCCGGGTCTTCCACGAGATCATCGCGGACTCGGTGCGCTCACAGGAATCTTTCCTCCAGACCAACCTCAACCCCGCCACCGCGAAGCTGCTCTGCATCGCCTACCAGGGAGTCGAGGGCGCCTACAGCTACCTGGCCGGAGAAAAATTCTTCCGCAGCCAGCTCGATAATTGCTCCTTCGAGGGCTACAAGAACTTCTCCGACGTTGTAGCCGCGGTCGAAAACGGCCAGGCGGACTATGCCATCCTGCCGATAGAAAACACCACCGCCGGCAGCATCAACGCCGTCTACGACCTCCTGCTGGCAACCAAGCTCAGTATCGTGGGAGAAGAGGTCTTCCCGGTCCAGCACTGCCTGCTGGGGCTCGAGAAGGCGCCCCTTTCGACGATCCATCGCATCTACTCGCATTACCAGGCGCTTGCCCAGTGTTCTGATTTCCTCTCCAGGCTCAAGAATTGCGTGCAGGAGACCTACATGGACACCGCCGAGGCCGCGAAGAAAATAAGCGAGGATGGCGACCCCGAGCAGGCCGCGATCGCCAGCGAGGAGGCCGGCAGGATCTACGGCCTCGAGGTGCTGAAGCGCAACCTCGCCAACCAGCGCGAGAACTACACGCGATTCGTAATCATCGCGCCGCGTCCCAACCAGGTCGACAGCCGGGTCCCCTGCAAGACCTCTCTCGTTCTCTCGACCGGGCACCACGAAGGCGCCCTGCTCAAGGCGCTTTCGATCCTGGAGCACCACAAGATCAACCTGACGAAGCTGGAGTCGAGGCCCATGCAGGGCTCGCCCTTCACCTACATCTTCTACCTGGACTTC
>JAKUSY010000265.1 GCA_022451445.1 Planctomycetota bacterium | reverse complement strand
TCGACGGCGTGCGCGAGCTGCTCGACTCCATCCCCCCCGCCCTGCCCTCTACGATCGCCAGCGGCGGGCGGCGCGAGGATATCCTGGCCGTGCTGCGAAGACATGGCCTGGCTGAAAAATTCCCATCCTTCGTATGCGGAGACGACATCGACAAGAGCAAGCCGGACCCCGAGTGCTTTCTCCGGGGGCTCGACCTCCTGAGCCAGCCTGGAGGCGGCCTGGCGGCGGAGAATTGCCTGGTCTTTGAGGATAGCTTCCGCGGGGTCGAGGCGGCCGGGAGCGCGGGAATGCGCTGTGTGGCCGTAACTCATTTCTACACAGCGGAAGAACTCTCCGGAGCCGACTGGGTCCTCAATTCCCTGCGGGAATGGAGTTGGGACTGAAGCTTCCCCCTTGCCCCTTCCACCCGGGGATAATATGCTCCTCATCTGCTGGGGAAGACAACCCGCGGCCCATCCTCTCACTTTCGAAAATAGTTCCCATGAAAAATATCCCCTGCCTGATGCTTGCCCTGCCGCTCACCCTCGCCGGGCCTGAGACTGAGACGGCCTCCACATCCGCCGCGAATCCCGCCATCGCGGCGATTGACAAATTCATCGCGAGAGGGAATATCGGCAAGGGCCGGATGAAGATCGAGTTGATGCCCTCCATCGCTCCGATGCACGTCTCCAGCACAATCTACCTTGCCAGGCTGGGCTTCTACGATAGGCTGAAATTTCACCGGCTCATACCGGGGTTCATGGCCCAGGGCGGCTGTCCAAGCGGCACGGGGAGAGATGGTCCCGGCTACAAATATTCCGGAGAATTCCATCCTGCCGTCAAGCACACCACCCTGGGAAATCTCAGCATGGAAAATTCAGGCCCGGGGACCGATGGGAGCCCGTTCTTCCTCACCTTCGCTCCCACCCCCTGGCTTGACGAGAAACACACCCTCTTCGGCAAGCTGGTCGAAGGCTTCCAATGCCTCACTCTCATCCAGAACACCGGGACGAAAGACGGCGCGCCCACAGAAGAACCACTCATCGTTAAATCTTCCATCGAAACGAAATAGCAGAACCCCGGAAAATCATGAGCGAAACAAACCCGGCCCTCACCAGCTGCCAGGAATACATTGATTCCAGCGGCATCGACAAGAACCTGCAAAACTGGAGGACCAGCCTTCCTTCACAGCCATCACTGCCCTTTGAAGCCGACAAAAATTACTGCTGGGACATCGTCACGAACAAGGGCCCATTGAAGATCAAGCTCTGGCCCGACATCGCCCCGATGCACGTCTCCAGCACCATCTACCTGACCATGCTTGGTTTCTACGATGGCCTCTCCTTCCACAGGGTCATCCCGGGTTTCATGGCCCAGGGCGGCTGTCCTCACGGCAGCGGGACAGGCGGCCCGGGGTTCAAATACGATGGCGAGTTCTCAGCCGAGGCCAGGCATGACAGGCCAGGGCTGCTGAGTATGGCCAATGCCGGCCCGGGAACCGATGGGAGCCAGTTCTTCCTCACCTTCACCGCCACCCCCAACCTTGATGGGAAGCATACCCTCTTCGGCGAGGTTATCGAAGGAAAGGAGACGCTCACCGCGCTTGAAGGAGCCGGCAGCCAGTCAGGAAACACAAGCGAACAGCTGGTCATGACCAGCTGTTGTATCTCGATTGACTGAGGAGGAAGCTCCCAGATGGGAGACCAATCAGGGGGAGAAAAAATGACGACTGCTTCAACCAGCCCTACAACCCTGGACCTCACCGCGCGAAAAACTGCCGCCGGGGTCTATATGCCGTACATCGGCGGGCAATGGGTAGACGCCAGCTGGGAACAGACCTACGACAATCTTGACCCGGCGGACCATTCCTCTGTCTGGGGCCAGGTTCCCGAGTGCACCCCGCAGGAGGTCGCCTCCGCCGTGGAACACGCCGGCGCCGCCTTTTCCTCCTGGAGATTCTCGACCGGGGACTTTCGCACCAAGGCCTTCTACCGCCTCACCGGCATGCTCAAGGAGAGCGAAGATTTTTTTGTCCCCCTCATGACCAGGGAAATGGGCAAGACCCTCTTCGACAGCCGGCTGGACTTTCTCGAGTCTGTCGGGGTCTGTGAGGCCCTCTCTCCCCAGGGAGCCAGCCTCAAGGGCGTGACCTACCAGAAGCTCACCCCGGGCCTCACCATGGAGAGCCGCCTGGCGCCCCGGGGAGTCGCCGCCATCATAACACCGTTCAACTTTCCGCTGGCGATCCCCCTGGCGCAGATTATGGCGGCGATCATCTCAGGGTGTACCGTGGCCTGGAAACCCTCCCACCTGACCCCGGAATGCTCGCAGGCTATCTGCGCCCTGGTGGAATACGCGCTGGCGCAGGAAGCCGAGGCCGCCGGGATCGGGCTTCCCACCGGTATCCTGAACATGCTTCACGGCGACGCGCAGACCGGAGATGCCCTCATCCGGCAACCAGCCGTCCAGACCATCTCCTTCACCGGCTCCAAGGTGGTCGGCGACCAGGTCGACGCGACCGCGTCAGGTCTCGGCAAGCGGGTCATGAAAGAGGTAGCCGGCATCAACTTCTTCTACGTACACGAAGAGGCGGACATCGAGCGCGCCGCGAGAAATTTCGTCTACGGTAAAACGATCACCTCCGGCCAGCGCTGCAGCTCGATCCAGGAGGCTCTCGTGGACCGGAAGGTCGAACGGGAATTCACCGCCCGGGTCCTCGAGCTCGCCCCGGAGCACTGGAGCTGCCCGCCGCTGGTCAGCCCGGAGCAGCGTGACCGGCTTGCCACGCTGGTGAAATCGTCCATCGAGCACGGCGCCGAGCTTCTCTACCAGTCAGAGCTTCCCGAGGGGCTCTCCCAGGCGGGAAACTATTTCCCTTTCACGCTGCTCGCCGGCGTAGACAAGGGCAACCCCCTGTATGCACAGGAGGCCTTCGGGCCGACCGGAATCATCACGGCTGTCGATGACATGCGGGAGGCCGTTGCACGGATCAACGAGACGATAGGGATCGTCGCCTGCATCGATTCACGGGACAAGTCGGCTACAGAGAACTTTATCGAGCAGGTACTGCGGACCAGGATAGATGATGGCCGCCACGGAACCGGCTGCTTCTTTGCAACCAAGTTCGGCGGCGATCGGGGTGCCGGCAGCGGCAACCCGGCCCTCGATGAGGACATGGTCAACGGTTACCTCATCTGGAAAACCATCTACCGTTCCTACGACGAGATGACCCCGGAGAGTTGACCTTCCCATTACCCCGCGAATTCCTCAGGCCGCTTGCACCAGCTTCGCAGGTGCTGTATTTTTAGGCACTTGTGAAGCGTATTCCGATGACCTTACAGGTCCAGGCCAATGCCATTTGATCCAGAACTGCTGAAAAAGCGCGAAGAGCTCCTCGCCCGGAATCTTGAGCTCTACCCCTACTCCTGGGAACGGAGCCACACCCTTCTCGAGGTCCGTGAGAACGAGAAGAAGCTGATGGACAAGGACGTCCGCGTCGCGGGCAGGCTCCTGGCCTATAGGGGAAAAGGAAAGATGATCTTCATCGACCTGGGAGATCTTGACGGCAGGATGCAGGTGATGCTTCGCAAGAATGAATTTGATGAAGGCATCTGGGAGCTCATCCGCCACGGACTGGACCTCGGCGACTGGCTCGGCATCAGCGGCACGGTCTTCGTGACCAGGATGGGAGAGCTCTCGGTCCACGCCAAGAGCCTGGAGATGCTCGCCAAGACCGTCGTACGGGTACCGATCCCCAAGAGCAAGGACGACCAGGACTGGAACAAGCTGGCCGATCCGGAGACTCTCTGCCGTGAGCGCTACCTGCACTGGACCACGGACCCGGCAGCACGGCAGAAGATGGTCCAGAGAGCCAGGATCATCAGCGAGATCCGATCCTTCCTCGATGGACGGGGCTTCCTGGAGGTCACCACCCCCACCATCGAGATGAACTACGGAGGAGCCGAGGCTCGCCCCTTCGAGACGGCGATCCACGCTCTCTCCGGCCACTCCGCCTTTCTGAGGATCTCACCCGAGCTCCCGCTCAAGCGGTTCATCGTGGGTGGCTTTCCAAGGGTCTATACCATCTGCCAGAACTTCCGCAACGAGGGCATCGACCGCAGCCACAATCCGGAGTTCACCATGCTGGAGTGGTACGAGGCCTTCACCGATTACAATTTCCAGATGGATCAAGTCGAGCAGTTGGTATCGTGCGTGGCTGAGAAGGTCTGCGGCAGCATGAAGATCGTCTACGGAGACAAGGAGATCGATTTCACTCCACCCTGGAAGCGCACAACCATCCTCGGCAGCCTGGAAGAGGCCGGAATTGACGCGGGTGGAATGGATGAAGCCGCCCTTCGCGAAGAATACAAGAAGCGAGATATCGAGCCGCCACGACCCTTCAGCTGGGTGCACGCGGTCGCGGGGCTCTTCGAGGCTCGCATCGAGCACACGATCGAGCAGCCGACCTTCGTCTGCGACCACCCCGTCGCCATCTACCCCCTCACCAAGAAGAAAAGAGGCGACGACCGGCTGGTCGAACGATTCGAGCCCATCGTCATGGGAATGGAGATCGGCAACGCCTATTCCGAGCTGACCGACCCGGTGGAGCAGCAGGAGCGCTTTGTCGCCCAGCAGTCGCTCGGCGCGGACAAGGATGGTGGCGAAAACCACCCCATGGACACCGACTTCCTGAAGGCGATGGGCTGCGGCATGCCGCCAACCGGCGGAGTGGGAGTCGGCATCGACAGGCTTGTCATGCTGCTTACCGACTCTCATTCCATCCGGGAGGTCATCGCCTTCCCACTCATGCGCACCCGGGAAGCTGAGAACGGCGGCGACGACGGAGCTGATCCGGCTGAAGATACAGAAGAGCAGGCCTCCTGAGACCTCGCATGCCGGCAGGACGCATCCAGGCCGGAGGCTGCGCCCCCCTCGAGATCAGCCTATAGCTCCCCTGCTGATCCTGCACGCGGGAGAGCGAGGCCGGGAAGCCTCAATCCTCCTTCTTATCGCGCAGGTGTTCGAAGCGCTGGTTCTGCTGGGCGAAGAGGTAGGCCGTC
>JAKUSY010000264.1 GCA_022451445.1 Planctomycetota bacterium | reverse complement strand
CCCAGCGTCAACAGGGACAGGCCCAGCAGCGTGCCGATGCCCAGCAGGAGTGCCCGTGGCATGTCGCGGACCACGTTGTTGGATTCCTCGGCCGCCAGCGGCAATTGCTCGATCGACATGTGGGTGAGAATCTCAGCCTGCTCAGCGGTCAAACCGCCCTCTCCGGGGTTCACCGGGGCGGCCGCGGCAAGGTCATCGATGGAGGCGCCGTTTATGATGACCGCGGACGTATTTGCTTCAATCGCTGCGGTGCCTGCATCAACATCGGCTCTGATCTCGGCCACCTGGTTTCGCAACTCAGCGATCTCCTCGGTGTGATCCGGACCTCCACCAAGTGCCCGAGCATTCAAATTTGACAGCGCCTCCGTTGTCTGTTGAGCGAAATTGTCCAGTGCCGATAGCCTAGTGAGGATCTCGGGGATAGCCGTCGTCGATACCGCCTGGAGTTGACTCAATGTCTCGCTCAGCGAGCTGACAATTTCCTCCAGGGAGTTGACTCGGGCTGTAAGCCCGGAATTGTCCAAGGGGGAACGTTCCACCAATCCCAGGACTACCTCCTGGAGATCGACATAGTCATCCTCCAAAGCGTCCACCCTCGCCAGCAACTCTGGCGAGTCGGCCTCGGCCACCTTTGAGCCACTTCTCGAACTGCAATGCATCCCGAGAATTGCCGCGTTGAGCAACAGTGCGAACGCAATCAGGCGCAGCAGGGAATCTCTGTTCCGTTCCATGTCTATACCCTCTCTATGTATGAGTTGAACCCAGCCAACAGCCTATGCGAGACCATGGGCGGGGGCAAGGATCGGGTGGAGGTCAGTTATCCACCGCCCGGTCTCAGAAAATCGGCGTGTAGACATTCCCGTCGTTCACATCGACACGTTCCGGCCTGCCCTTGTGAAGGTAGACGAGCTTGCGATGATCGAGTCCCAGCAGGTGCAGGATCGTTGAGTGGAGATCGTGAACATGCAATCGGTCCTCAACAGCGTGCAGGCCGATCTCGTCCGTTGTGCCAAACGCGTTACCCGCCCGGACACCGCCGCCGGCCATCCACATGGTGAAACCGAAAGGATTGTGATCGCGGCCATTACCCTTCTCGCTCATGGGGGTGCGTCCGAACTCGCCGCCCCAGATCACGAGCGTTTGATCGAGCAGCCCCCGGCGTTTCAGATCGGCCAGCAAGCCGGCGACCGGTTTATCCATCTGGCGGCACATCTTCGAATGGTTGCCCTCGATGCCGCTATGGGCATCCCATTTGCTCCCGGCCCCATGGTAGCACTGGACGAACCTCACACCTCGTTCAACCAGGCGCCGGGCGAGGAGACAATTGCGGCCGTAGGCCGCCGTCTCCTTCCTGTCCAGGCCGTAGAGGCTCCGCGTCTCAGCACTCTCGCCTGAGAGGTCAACAGCTTTCGAAGCATGCATCTGCATCTGGAAAGCGAGCTCATAACTTCGGATGCGGGCATCCAGTTCGGTATTGTCCTGCCGGTCCCGGGCATGCCTCCGGTTGAGCCAGCCTATATAGTCAAGACCCCGTTTCTGCTGAGCGGAGGTGACCGCTGCGGGCGGGGAAAGATTGGCAAACGGCTGGCCCTCAACCTCCAGCGCGGTTCCCTGGTAAACTGCCGGCATGAAGCCTGCACTCCAGTTTCTCGGGCCGTTTACAACCGTACCCTTCACATCCTGCATCACCACGAAGGCGGGCAGGTTCTCATTGACCGTTCCCAGGCCGTAAGTAACCCAACTGCCCAACGCTGGCCGACCGGCGAAGGGGATGCCGGTATTCATCTGGCATACGCCGCCGGAGTGGTTGATGCCGTTGGTCCAGCAGGACCTGATCACCGCGAGGTCGTCGGCGCATTTCGCAATATGCGGCAGCCAATCGGAAACCCACAGGCCACTCTCTCCGTGCCGCTTCCAGCTGCGTCTGGATGGAAGTATGGGAGACTCGAACTCCCCCATTGCCGTAATCACCCGCTTGAAACTCGCAGGAGCCGACTTGCCGGCCAACCTCTGAAGAGCGGGTTTTGGGTCAAACGTATCGAGGTGACTCGGTCCACCTTCCATGAACAGGAAGATCACGCTCCTGGCCTGCGCCGCGTGATGCGTAATCCGGGCGGCCAGGGGTGAAGCAGGAGGAGACGACTCGACTGAACCCTCTTCACCGCTGAGCATGCCGGCGAGGGCCAGGGCGCCGAAACCAGCCCCGCTGGACAAAAGCATCTCCCTGCGAGAAGACAGGACCTGCTCCTCCTCCCCGTTTCCATCACTCGAATACGGGAACTGAAAATCACCGGAGGATTTTTTAATCGACATAGATCATCCCGTTGGAATTCAGCAACGCCCTAATCATGGCGGCCCGAACCTTGACCCCGGATATCTTCGACCCAATGGAATCAGCAGTTGCTTCCTTCCCCGAAGCGGCAACCGGGGCGACGGGCAGGAGAAACTTTTTAGCCATGGCGGCCTCTTCTTCCGCGGGCGGGCGCCCGTACAATTCCAGGTAAACCGATCGAATGAATGAACCGTCTCCACCGGCAGCGAAACGCTTCGCCGTGGCCGCCGCCCGGTCGTGTACCCACTGGCCGTTAAACAACAGCAGGGCCTGGGAGGAAGTTGTCGTGCGATGGCGCTGGTCGCTGCTTCGAATGCGCTCGGGCCTGTCAAAAAGAGCAAGCAGCCGGTCAGGCTTGTTGCGCAGGACCGGCTTGTAAATTGCCCGGCGCTTCTTCTTCAATTCCCCACTGGCGGAAAGGACCGAATCGGTAAACTCCTCACCCGAAAGCCTGCGGGAATTCATCCTCCACAGCAGGATGTTTTCCGGATCGATCTTACGCAACCGGCCGTCGATTCGCCGTTGGGAGCTCTGGCGGTAAGTGGCGGAGGTGAGAATGCGCCGATGCAGAGACTTCAGGCTCCAGCCATCTTCGATCAACCTCCTGGCAAGCCAGTCGAGCAACTCGGGATGGCTCGGAGGCTTGCCGAGACGACCGAAATCACTGGAGGTTTCCACCAGGGCCCTGCCGAAATACTGCTGCCAGATACGGTTGACGATCACTCTTGCTGTCAGCGGATTGCCGGGGTCGGTAATCCACTTTGCCAGGGCCGTTCGCCTGCCGGTCGACTGCAACGCCTCGGGCGGGGAGCTGATGACGGCGGGCTTTTTCTCCAGTATTTGCGGGAAACCAGGAGCGATCGGGGTTTTCCCCCTCTGGCCGAGGATGAAAGTCGGCGGCGCGACAGGACCGACATCACTGACCACAAATTTCAACGTAGGTAACGGGGCCGGTTTCATCGATACGAAACCTTCAAGCTGTTTCAGAAGTTGCAGGCGCTCGGCCTGCGTTTCCTTGTCAAGCCACTTGCCGAGCTTGTCGGGATGGACTTCGAACTGGCGCTCTGCGAGGCTCGCAACCTGGTGCTCGTATGGTTCACGCTCATCGGGTCGCTTGATGATCATCTCCTTGATTTCCCCGACGAACTTCTTGAAGCCTTCCTTTGTCGAATGCTTGAGCAGGACAGGGTTTTCGATCTCGTGAAGGCGCCTGCGCACCTCCTCGGTCGCCTCGCTCCACTGGCGCATCTTCTGGAAATAGGCCGTGCGTGTCGCCAGGGCTGCCACCGGCTGATCCTCTCGCATAAGCAGGGGCGCGAAGAAGGCCTGGAGACCGTAGTAATCTCGCTGTGTGATGGGATCGAACTTATGGTCGTGACACCGTGCGCACTTCATGCCCAGGGCGAGGAATACATCGGCTGTCGTCTCCGTGATATCGTTGAGGATCTCCTTCCACTGGGTTTCCACATCGCGTTGGTTCCACTCGTAGATCCCGTGGCGCAACAGCATCGTGGCGATGAGGGCATCCCGGTTACCGGGGTCCGTTTCATCGCCCGCCAGCTGCTGTGTCACGAAGCGATCGTAGGGCGTATCGTCATTGAAGCAGGCAATGACGTAGTCACGGTAGAGATGGGCATCCGGGCGGGCCCCATCGCTTTTATACCCATCGCTTTCGGCGTAGCGAACGAGATCAAGCCAGTAGCGCGCCTGGTTTTCTCCGTATTGCTGCGTCTGGAGGAGCTTGTCAACAAGGCGTTCGTACTCGCTATCGTAGCTGCTCGCAGGTGATCCTCCCGCATGAGCGACCGCCGCGGAGATGGTTGTCTCATCCGGCGGCAAACCGGTGAGAGCAAAATGAACACGCCTCGCCAGCTTTAAAGGTTCGCTTTGGCTGGCAGGACGAATTCCCTCCTTCGCCAGCCGTGCAAAGATGAATCGGTCGATTTCGTTGCGGCACCATCCCTCATCGTCAACCTCAGGAACCACCCGGCCGCCGATCGGCTGAAAACACCACCATTTTTCTTCATTTTTGCTGCCCGCCGGTACCGGCCGCAAAACAACCCCTTGCGGCCAGGGAGCACCTGCCTCGATCCATTTCACGATGGCGGATATCTTTTCCTTCTCCAGGCGCCCGGTCGGCGGCATCTCGGGGGACTCGTGGCGCAGGGCTTTGACCAACAGGCTCTCATCCGGCTTACCCGCGACGATGACCGGACCGGACTTCCCACCCTTTTGAAAACCCGCCCGGGAATCCAGCCGCAGGCCGTTTTTCTGCTTTTTCTCTCCATGACAGCGAATGCAGTGAGAAACGAGCATCGGCCGCACATGCATCTCGAACAGATCCCCGGCAAGACGGGGGGAGTCCTCCGCAGGCACCGGGGATGGATGGATCAATCCGAACAGGAGCATGAACAGGGCAATGAGACGGTTCATAGCTGGGTTTTCCCTTAATTGGGTAATTAACCTACTATCAGCCTACACAGAACCCCTGACTCAAGCAAACAGAGGGTGGCCCCTTGGTTGCTTATCGCCCGGGGCATCGCTTAGGGTGGTTGGGGTGAAATTGGGTTAGGCAGATTTGACTGCGGAGGACACGGGATGGTTAGACCTCGAGGGGGCTTTCTTAAAGTGGGGATCCTGATCGCTGTCGCCATGGTTGCCTATCCGCCGTGGGATATGGTGTGGTATGACATGAACCCCATTTGGAGCAGTGGC
>JAKUSY010000263.1 GCA_022451445.1 Planctomycetota bacterium | reverse complement strand
GGGCGCAAGCGCTTGTGGTTGCGTCATGGAGTGTCTTTTTCCCAGGAGCTATCAATGAACAGCCTTCCCAGGGCGGTCTTCACGGGATTATTCCTCGCCGTTCTCTTCGTGCTGCCGGCGGTCAATGCCGAGCGCGAGACCGAAGCCGGCGAGAAGGCGCGGGGCGGGCCTGACCTTCCCCAGGGCGATTCTCAGCAGGCGAAAGTCATCAAGGAGAGCAAGCAGAACCTCGATGAGATCCGCCGCATGCTGGAGGAGATCCAGAACGACCTGGCGGACAAGAAGACCGGCGGCGCGACCCAGAAGCAGCAGAAGGCGGTCGTCAAGAAGATGAACCAGCTCATCGACAAGATCGCCGAAGAGTGCAGCCGCGGCGGTAAGAGTGGCGGGGGACAGCCCCAGCAGGCCAAGTCCAGCGGCCAGCAGAAGCAGGGCCAGCAGAAGGGCCAGCAACAGCAGGGCGAGGAGCGGAAAAACCAGGACCAGGTCAAATCTTCGCGTCAGCAGCAGGAGGCCGAGCAGCAGCGCAAGGAGGAGCAGGCCCGTAAATCCAAGGCGCAGGACGGCAAGGAACAGCCCGGCAAGGTCGCCAATAAGGATGTCGCCGACGGCGAAAAGCCCGAGAACTCACCCGGTGAGCTGGCCAACAGGATCAGCAAGGGAAAGAAGTGGGGCCTTCTGCCTCCCAAGATTCGTGAGGCCATCGGTTCGGTCAATCCCAAGACCGCACCCTCCGAGTATCTCGAGATCATCCGGAGCTACTACCGCAGGATCAGCGAGCAATACGCTGAGCGGAAGAAGTAGCCCACCTGCGGACTCTCAGCTTGCTTCCTCTTCCACCCGCCCGGGTGGATGGTCGTTCGATGCTGCCAGCCGCCCGAGAAGCAGGGTGTCGATGAGTAGTTGGACCACGTGGTAGAGAGCCAGGGGGAGGGCGCCGTAGGGATTCTGGCTGAAGAATCTGGTCCAGATGTCTATGCCGTTGGGGAGGGTCTTCTGGCTGCCGCAGAGGATGACCGCCGTGCGGCTCCCGGGCTCCAGGGCGAGAAGGCGGGCTGAGAGCCAGGTCCAGGACAGCAGGAGCAGGTGCAGGCAGAGACAGGCTCCGAGAAAGCGCAGCGCCAGGGCGGGGGCATCGGCCAGCTCCCCGGTGGCGGCCGAGAACCCGGTGTAGAGGAAGGACAGTATGATCACCCGGGGGATGATCCTGACCGCGGGCATCGCTCCCTGGGCGCGTTGCCAGAGGACCCTCCTGGCGAGCTGTCCGAGAAAAACGGGCAGTACGACGATCAGCAGCATCCGCAGCAGGATGCCGGCGAAGGGAACCTCGACGATCTCTCCCAGGGAGAGCTTGAGGATCAGGGGGGTCAGGATCGCCGTGAGTATGCTCGAAAGGACCGTGGCGAGCAGGGCAAGCTCCTGGTTGCCGCGGGCGATGGCCGTCATGGCCAGCGCCGAGGCGAGGGTGCCGGCCTGCGCCGCGAGGATCATCATGGCCTCGAGGAAGAGGGCACCCCCGGAGCCGCGCGCGCCGATGGGCGGCCCCCACAGCATGGCCAGGGCATAGGCCAGCAGCGGGGCCACCGCGTAGGTCGTACAGAGGATCAGGAGGATGGCGCGGAGGTTCCTGGCCTGCACGAGCAGCCTGGAGGTGTCGAGGGTGAAGCCTGAGATCGTCAGCACCACGGCCACCAGGATCGGTATGGCAAAGCCGCTGGAGCGCAGCGCCTGCCCGCCTTCGGGAAGAAGTGTTCCGCAGGCCACCGCGACCGCCATTGCCAGAAGAAACCAGTACCGCTTCAGGAAGGCCATGTGTATCTCGGATCACTCGATCCGCGGGTGGTTCCTTCGCCGATGGGATCAGCGGGCACAGGCATCGAGGCAGTCCGCCAGCCTCAGGCACTCATCTCCAAGCCCCGGCCCCGGGCCACCCTGAAACAAATAGCCCAGCAGATAGATCGCATCGCTGAGGTCGAAGCTCGAGTCCCCGTTGACGTCGAAGAGAGCGAGATTGCCGCCCTCCTGCAGCGAACCCTCACAGGGTAGCGGCGCCGCGTTATCCACGAACAGCCGTCTCACCATGGAGAATCCATCGGATATGTCGATCACGCCGTCCTGGTTAGAGTCGCCGGGCCGTTGGCGGCCGCCCAGGGCCTCGGTGTCTTCTCTTCCGGGCGAGCCGTTCCGGAAATCGCTCAGACGCCAGGAGGCAGGATCGTTCCAGCTCTCAGGCGCAGCCAGTGGGTCACGGATGACCAGGGAGAACCCTTTGCCATCGGCGGGAGGGTACCACTCGTCATCGTATTCAAAGTCGAGAATGGTTTCTGCGCTTCCGAAGGAGAGGGTCACCCGCTCCCCGCCGTTGGAGAACCTGCCGGAGTATTCTCCGGCGATGAGCATGCCGGCGGTATCGTAGCGGGAGGCGAAGGCCGGGCCGTTTCGGACGATGACGACGTATTCGCCCGGCGGGAGCTCTTCGACGGCGGAGCCGGCGAAGGAGAACCCGATGCCTTCGCTGAAGTGGATCTCGCTGAGGTCGATGGTCTGGTTGCCGATGTTCTGGAGCTCGATGAACTCAAAGCCTTCATCTCCCCGGGGATTGAACATGAGCTCGGTGATTCGAAGCGATGACTGCACCGGGTCCGGGGCGGTCGGAGCGCTCACGGTGAACTCGACGGCATCGGACCAGTGGCTCCAGCGCTCGGTGTCATCCTTGACCTTGAGCCGTACCCTGTAGGTCCTGCCGATCTGTACGGCGCTGCGGGGGATCATCAGCAGGGGGCTGAACTGTTCCGTCTCGAGCTCCCAGGTGGCCGGCCATTCGTAGATGCGGGGATCGTCCGGGTCGAAGGGGGCGCCGGACGGGGTTGTCTCCCCGAGCCGCCACCTCATGGCCGCGAAGGCGTCATCCTGGGGGTCAGCGAAGGCCTGGGTGTTGAAGAGGAGCATGTTGGCGGGGAAATTTTCGAGGCCGGCGGAGACGACGGTCGGAGTCGCGGGGATCCTGGTGCGATCCCCCTCGGCATTGGCGAGGTTCTCGAGATGGCGCGCCCGGCCGCCTGCCGGGACGCTCGGCCCCGTGGAGCCGCTCCAGCTGATGAAGGCGAAACGTTTCATATCGTTGATCTTGGTGCCGAGGGCGCCGAAGTCCTGCCGGCCGGCCTGGGCGGGAGCGTTGCGCCAGCGGTCCCGGTCGGCCATCGAGAAGGTCTCGATCCTCTCGGCGAGGTCATCGATCATCTGGTTGAGGACCGGCTGGGTCCAGATGAGATCCCTGAACTCGCGAAGGAAGTTGCGGTACTTCTGCTTGTATTCGGGTTTTCCTCCGCCGCCGAAGATGGCGTCCTTCGAATAGTCCACCCCGCTGTTCCAATTCGGTCCCCAGCTCGCGTCGGAGTCCCAGGGCATGGTCCAGAGCCTGCCGAAATTGCTTCGCTCATCGGGCTCGAAATACCAGGCCCGGTTCTTTGAGTGAGAGTCGGCCGGACGGAAATCGTAGTGGCGGATTCCTTCGACGACGGCGTGGTAGGGGTACCACCTGTCGTAGTTGACGTGCGCATCGAGCCACTCGGCGTTTCGCTGGGGTCGCAGGTTGCGGCGGATGTTCTGGAAGTCCGCGTCCGTGGTGATGGCGTAGCGGCCCTGGTTGCGCCGCAGGTCGTTGCCGTTGAACTGGCCGTCCTTGAGCTTGTAGAGGTTGCCGTCCTCGAGTCCGTGAGCATCGAGGAAGCGCGGATCGTAGTCTTCGATCCCGTTGAACATGCCCCAGAAATCGCCGAGGTATTGCCCGTTGCTGCCGGCGGGAACCTCGTCTGCTCCGTCGATGACCCGGAAATGGAAGGTGTTGAAGTGGGGGGCGGGCACCCCGGCCATGTTCCAGAGCATCGCGTTCATCGTCTCTGTGACGCCGAAGTTGCCGACGCGCTTATTGTCGAACATCTTGCCGGTGTTGAGGGTTCTCCAGCGCGTCGGGTAGCGCTTGCCGTAGTTGTCCCTGGCCTTGAGGTAGCTGCCCTTTGGAAAGCGGATGCGCATCGAGCGCTTGCCGCTGCCTCCGTAGCGGTCGTTGGCCTGGCGCAGCCGGTACCTGACATGGTCGTAGACCTCTCCGTCGTAGACGAAGGCGCCCTCCCAATTGAAGTGGTCACGGGCGGGCTCGTTCGACTTGGGAATCCGGACGCCGCTTGAGTAGCCGATGCAATGGGTCATGTCGGCGGCGGTGGTGATAAGCGTGTAGACCGGCAGGACGTTCATCTCCTCGACGCTGTAGGTGTGGCCGGTACCCCCGGGATGAACAGATGCCCGGGAGGCGGTATAGGCCGGGGCGCCGTTGTAGAAGAAGGCGGCGAAATTGAGCGAGGGGTCATCCTTGTAGGGCACGGTCACCTCCGCGCCGGAGGTGTCTGCGGCGGTGATCCGGTAGCGCAGCAGCGTCCTGTTGTTCCTGCCTGGAACGAGAACGGAGTAGATGTCGTCGTTCGCGGTCTCATCGCCGTCGCGGCCATCATCGGACATTCGCAGGGAGGTCCAGCTGGCGGGATCTTCGAAGTCCGGGTTCGGCTCGTGCTCCTGGGTGGGGCGCGAGATGAGAATATTGTGCGGGTGGGAGAGGAAGGCCGGGATGTAGCTGCCCGGAAGCACGACCTGGTATTTCAGGCTCACCGCCGCGAGGCCTTGCGGATCGGTTATCTTGGCGGTTACCAGGAGGGGCTCGTCGGCGGCCGGCTGCCCGGGGCTGTGGTCAACCTGGCGGACCTGGGGGGCCGGGTTGGCCGAGTAGACCGTATTGCGCGCGCCGGGGCTTGGCGGCAGGAGGGCATCGGGGTCCTCGTCCTCAGTTCCCGGCGAGTAGAGCTCCATGTCGATAGAGACATCGGAGCTTCTGAGCGAGGTGTTGAATCCATGGATGGCGACCAGGTTTTCTCCCACCCTGAAGACTCCCGGGTTCGGTAGCGCCACCGGGGTCCAGCGCGCCTCGCGCCCTCCGCGCGCCTCGGCATCGAAGGCCAGTTCGCCCTCGTCGACGTTGTAGCGCAGCACCTCGGTCCCG
>JAKUSY010000262.1 GCA_022451445.1 Planctomycetota bacterium | reverse complement strand
GCGGCGCCGAGTCAGATCCTTCGGAACCGGTGTTCCTGACCTTCCCACCCGACAGAGAAGACGGGGGCGGACAGGTTCCCTCCGATTTCAACCAGGACTCCCAGGTCGACATCAGCGACGCGATCGCCCTCTTCGGCTACCTGTTCCTCGGGCAGGCTCGCCCGGCCTGTCCCATGGGACTGGACTTCAACGGCGATGAAAATCTCGACATTTCCGATGGCATCGGCATGCTGGGCTACCTGTTCCAGGGAGGCGCCCGGCACGCGCTCGGAACAGGCTGCCTGCTGATCGAAGAATGCCCGGATGCTTGCGCCCACTGAAGCATAAACAAGGAGCCCATGATGACCAGGAACGCTCTCTACCTCTACACCCTCTGTCTCTTCTTCCTCGCGGCAGGCTACCCCGCGGGTGCGGCCTTCGCGCAGCCCGCAAATGATCTCTGCCCCGATGCCGAGGTGCTTGCCCCACAGTCCGGGGTCCCGGCCACGGCAGAGGGAAGCACCGCAGATGGAGCCACCGGAGACGATGAAGACGCGGCCTGCGGTACCAGCGATTCACCGGGAGTCTGGTACAGCCTCGAGGGGACCGGTCGTCCGATCTACGCCCAGACCTGCGACAGTGAGTTTGACACGCGCCTGAGCATCTTCCGGGGATCGTGCGAAGCGTTGACCTGCGTGGTGAACAATGATGACCGCTGCGGAGATGACGCCCAGGTGAGGTTCGCCGCCAACGAGGGAGAGACCTACTTCATCCTCGTTCACGGTTTTGGCCAGGCAACCGGGCCCTATACCCTCAGGGTTTTCTTCGAAGATGGGCGCGACCCGGATCTCGACGGGCTCATCAACGATGATGACAACTGTCCCAACGCGGCCAATCCAGGGCAGCTGGATGAAGATGACGATGGCATCGGAGACGCCTGCGACGTTCCGCCCAATGATCTCTGTCCGGACGCGTTCGAGCTGGTCTTCGAGGAGGACATCGACGTCAATGGCGGAGCCATCCTGGCCGCCGGCGCTACGGGCCGGACCACGGGAGCCGCGCTAGACCCCGAAAACGCCAAGTGCGGAGCCAGCACCGCTCCCGGCGTCTGGTATTCCGTCATCGGCAACGGACAGCCGATGCGGGCTGAGACCTGCGGCAGCACCTACGACACCCGGCTCAGCATCTTCGAGGGCGACTGCGGCGTACCCGCCTGCGTCACCCAGAACGATGACGCCTGCGGCCTCCAGTCCATGGTCAGCTGGAACTCCGAAGACGGAGCCACCTACCTGCTCCTCGTGCATGGCTACAATATCAGCGCCGGTGACTATATTCTCAACGTCAGCGCCCAATTGCCTCCCTCTGAGGACGACCAGGACAACGACGGCATCCTCGATGCCGACGACAACTGCCCCGCGACCGCGAACGAGAACCAGCTGGACCTCGATGGTGATGGAGAGGGCGATGCCTGCGATATGCAGGAGAACGACCGCTGCGACGGCGCCATCGGGCTCGAATTGGTGAACGGCCTCGTGGAGATCGAGGGACAGACGGCCATCGAAGCCAGCCCCGACCCCGAGAGCGCCTCCTGCGGGGGCAGCATCGCTCCGGGGCTCTGGTACGCGGTCACCGGCCTGAACGGAATGATCCTGACCGCCGAGACCTGCGGCAGCGGCTACGACACCCGGCTCAGCGTCTTCGAGGGCGACTGCGGGGCGCCGCTCTGCGTGGTATCCAACGACGACTCCTGCGGACTGCAGTCGAGCGTCACCTGGGACGCGCTTGGAGACCAGGCCTATTACATCCTGGTTCACGGCTACAACACCCTCGCCGGGAACTTTATCCTGAAAATCACCGCCGAAGGCAGGGGTGACCTCCCGCCCCCGGCGCCAACGAGGCTCGAGGCCACGGCCCTCGACGGCTCCATCGAGCTCGCCTGGGAAATGGAGCTGGTCGAGGACCTCGCGACCTTCAACGTCTACCGCGACAACGAGCTCCTGGCCGCCGGCATCATCGACAATGTGTTCTCTGACGCCACTGTCGAGGCCGGTGCCACCTACCAGTACACCGTAACCGCCATCGACGTAGCCGGGAACGAATCGGCGCCTTCGGCCGCCGCAACGGCCACCGCCGCCAACGGCGCACCGGGAGGCCAGGTCCCCGGGGACTTCAACCAGGACTCGAATGTCGACATCAGTGATTCCATAGCCCTCTTCGGCTACCTCTTCCTCGGCCAGGATGCGCCGCGCTGCCCGCCGGGGCTGGATTCCAACGGCGACGGCGGGGTTGACATCTCCGACGGGATCACCTCCCTGGCCTACCTCTTCCAGGGAGGCCGGGCGCACGCCCTGGGCGTCGCCTGCACCGGGATCGAGGACTGTCCGGACGCCTGCGCTCCCTGAGGCGGCCGGCCCAGGGAAGAACCAGCCGCGGCGACGGGCTGTCCACGGAAAAAATACGGTTTCATCAGGGCAGGATCGATTGCCAGTCCGCGCCCGCGCGGGTACGATCAGGAAAAATACGGACGGTCATGGCGCGGCTGCCCTTCAGCCGTTGCCCGGAACAACCCTATCTCGCGAGGTGAACCATGTCGCTGGCTCTACTGCTCTCTACCGTGCTGCTCTCCTCCCCCGCCGAAGGCGTCAAGTGGGCTGAGGGCTCCTTTGACGATGCGCTGAAGAAGGCCTCCGAGGCCAAGAAGATGGTCTACATCGATTTCTACACCGACTGGTGAGGATGGTGCAAAGTACTGGTCCGTGAGACCTATCCGAACAAAGACGTCGCCGCCCTGCTGAACAAAAACTTCGTATCGCTCAAGATCAACGCCGAGAAGGGCGAGGGAAAGGATATCGCCAAGCGCTACGGCGTCCGCAGCTTCCCCACCCTGCTCATCATCGACTCCAAGGGTGAAGAGCTCGACCGCATCTCCGGCTTCCGGCCTCCCGACCAATTCATCAGCGCCATCAAGCCGATCCTCGCCGGCAAATCCTACGGCGCGCTCAAGAAGAAGGCAGAGCAGGAGCCGAAGAACCTGGAGGTCGCGGTCGAGCTCGGGAAAAAAGAAGAAGAGCGACGGCAGTACGCCAAGGCCAAAGCCCTGTACAAAAAAGTTCTCGACGCGAAGGACGCGGGCTCGGCCATTCGAGAGGTCGCCGAAGGACGCATGGCCCTGCTGAGCTTCATGACGAGCCGGGGGAGGGACATCGCCGGGCTCCATGCCTACTTCGACAAGAAGAAGGATACGGCCAGCGTCGTCGACCACGCCCGGCTGCTCATGCGGGCCTACCAGGATGGAGATGAGGTCGCCAAGGTGGTCGCCGTGGGCGAATACCTCATCAAGCACGTAAAAGAGCCTGACGCGACCCTGCTCAACAACTACGCCTGGTTCCTCGTCACCCACGACACGAAGCTGAAGTACGCCCTGGAGCTCGCCGAGAAGGCCCTCGCCCTCCAGCCCGAGGCAGCCTTCATTCTCGACACCCTCGGGGAGTGCCTCTTCCGCAACGGCAAGCTGAAGGAAGCCGTCGAAACTCAGCGCAAGGCCATCAAGCTCGCCCCTGAAAACCAGCGCGAGGAGATGGAGGACCGGCTCTTCAAGTTCGAGAAGGCCCTGAAGAACCAGAAGAGCGAGTCGAAGAAAAAAGAGCGCACCACCTGAGCGCCGGGAACGCGGACCGGCCGGACAACTATTGAGGGCGCGGCTCTGGACTTGGACGGATGGTTTTTAGATAATCTCTGCGTCCTCATATTCCAAGCCGCGGAGGAAACATGCCGTCGAGAAGACCATTCGGTTCACCCGTCTCGTTCATTTTAAGCCTGTCCGTTCTCGCCCTGTTGATGCTGGGTTTCCTGGCGAGCCCCGCGCTGGCGGAGGACCCCCTCCTGAAAGCTCCCGACAGCGGGGATACCGCCTGGATCCTGGTCTCCACCGCGCTCGTCCTCTTCATGACGATCCCGGCGCTGGCGCTCTTCTACGGCGGCCTGGTGCGGACCAAGAACGTGCTGTCGGTGCTGATGCACTGCTTCGCGATGACGGCGCTGATCTCGGTGCTCTGGGTGGTCTTCGGCTACAGCGTGGCTTTCGATGAGGGAAACCGGTTTTTCGGCGGCCTGTCGAAGGTCCTGCTTGGCGGTTTAGCAAGGGATCGCCTCTACCCCGACACAGCAATACCAGAGACCCTCTTCTGCGCCTTCCAGATGACCTTCGCCATCATCACCCCGGCGCTGGTCATCGGCGCCTTTGTCGAGCGCATGAAATTCCTCGCGGTGATGCTCTTCTCCGCTCTCTGGCTCATCGTGGTCTACCTGCCGATCTGCCACATGACCTGGGGCGGTGGCTGGTTCAGCGAGTTGGGTGTCATGGCCTTCGCCGGCGGAATCGTCGTCCACATCACCGCGGGCGTGGCGGCGCTGGTGGCCTGCATCATGGTCGGCAAGCGCAAGGGCTATCCCGAGACGCAGATGATCCCCCACAACCTGACCTATACGGTCATCGGCTCCGCCATGCTCTGGGTCGGCTGGTTCGGCTTCAACGCCGGCAGCGCCCTGGCCGCCAATGGCCAGGCCGCCATGGCGCTGCTCGTCACCCATCTCTCCGCGGCGACGGCGACGCTCACCTGGATGCTCATCGAATGGAAGGTCAACGGCAAGCCCAGCGTGCTGGGCGCCGCCACCGGCGCCATCGCCGGGCTCGCGGCGGTCACCCCCGCCTCGGGCTTCATCGGCCCCGAGGGAGGCCTGGCGATCGGCTTTACCTCCGGCGCCCTGTGTTATTTAGCCTCCACCGCAGTAAAGAAACGCTTTGCCTACGATGACTCGCTCGACGTGGCGGGCGTCCACGGCGTCGGCGGCTTCATCGGCGTGGTCATGGTCGCCTTCTTCGCCTCCGAAGCTCTCGGCGGCAGCGGCTACGCGGAGGGTGTCGGAATGGGCGCCCAGCTCAAGGCGCAGCTGATCGGCGGCGGCGTGACCATCGTCTACACCCTGGTCGCCTCGATCGCGGTGTTCTGGGTGATCGACAAGCTGGTCGGCCTGCGCGTCAGCGACGAGGACGAGGAGCAGGGTCTCGACCTCGCCGAACACGCCGAGA
>JAKUSY010000261.1:2120-5071 GCA_022451445.1 Planctomycetota bacterium | reverse complement strand
AGACCAAGGAGAAGCTGAACAACCCCGAGATCAATGCCCATGTCGCCGGCTTCGTCGGTGGAAGCCTCGAGCTCTACTTCAACTCCAATCCAACCATCGCCAAGGCGGTGGTTGCCCGCGCTGTGCTGGCCTCCAAGGCGCGCCGGGCTTCACGGGACGCGGTGCTGCAGGTCAAGCGCAAGACCGCCGTATCGCACAGGCTGAACCTGCCGGGTAAGCTCGCCGATTGCGAGAGCACGCGGCCCGCCAAGAGCGAGCTGTTCATCGTGGAGGGGGACTCGGCCGGCGGCTCGGCGAAACAGGCGCGCGAGCGGAAGATCCAGGCGATCCTGCCCCTGCGCGGAAAGGTGCTGAATACCGAGCAGGCGAGCCTGTCGAAGGTGATGGAGAACAAGGAGCTCTCCGATATGCTCTCGGCGCTCGGCTGCGGTATGGGGGCCAGCTTCAATATCTCCCAGCTGCGCTACCACAAGATCATCATCCTCACGGATGCGGATTCCGACGGCCACCACATCATGACCCTGCTGTTGACCTTCTTCTACCGCTACCTTCCGGAGCTGATCAAGGAGGGCTACATCTACCTGGGGATGCCGCCGCTTTACAGGATCGATCACAGGGGCAAGAAGTACTGGGCCTGGTCCGATGAAGAGAAAGAGACCATCATCGATCAATTCGAGGGCAATGTGAGCGAGGACGCGGTCACCCGCTTCAAAGGTCTCGGCGAGATGAGTCCGGGGCAGCTGAAGGAAACCGCCATGTCGCCCGAGAGTCGCAGCCTGCAGCGGGTGTTCATCGAGGATCCTCTCGAGACTGAGCAGGTCATCAGCGATCTCATGGGAAAAGATGCCGCGCCGCGCTACAAGTTCGTCATGGAGAAGGCGGACGAAGCCGACGATGTGGACCTCTGAGCCCGCCCGGGTTCAATATCCTTGTTCCCACAGGGGCTTTGGCTAAAATCGAGCGTCTGCCCAGTATTTGCGCTCGCGATGGCGCGGAGAGGCCTGCCCCTTGAGTATCCTGAAGGAACTTTTCGAGAGCCTGCCGGGGTTTGAGCTGAAGCTCGAAGCCTACGGTCGCAGGGGAGCCGTCATCGCCGAGGCGACCGGGCAGGATGTCTACGATGCCGCCCTTGCCTACCGCGAGCTCCTTCCCGCAAGAAACCAGCATCAGAGAATCGGACTCCTGTTTCGCAGCGAGGAGGCGATCGAGTTTCTCATCGCCATGTTTGCCGCGATCTCCAGGGGTCTGACGGTCGTTCCGCTCTATCCGAATTGGGATGGACCGACCCAGCTGAGCTACCTGCGAAGGTACGGCGTCGGGTCTGTTGTGGTGGGGGATGGTTTTCTGCGGCGGGCCGGGGACTGGAGGGAAGAGCTCGACAGCGTCGTCAACATCTCCCTGGCTCCGGAGAAGATGCCCGGCCCTGTTGAGCCGCCCGATCCCCGGGAGCTCTTTGCGGCCGGGCTGGATGGCGACCATCCCGTAGCCTGGATTTTCACCTCGGGCACCTCGGGCGATATGGCCAAGTGCACGGAGATCACCCTCTCGAACATGGACGCGGCGATAAAGAACATCCGCGATCTCGATTTCCTGAAGGAGGGGATGGTGGCTCACTGCCCGCTCTCGGCGAGCCATATCTTCGCCTTCGTCGTCATGACAGCCTTTGTCGCCCTCAAGCCCCGGAGGATACTGCTCTCTGACGTCCAGTACCTCGCTCGCCTGCCGCAGGGGGTGACAGGGAAGATCGATGCCATCATCCTGGTGCCGATCGTGATCAACCGGATGCGCGGTACGTTCTACGAGAGGCTCTGCACCGACTTCAGCGATGCCGGGGTGCCGAAGGAATTGAAGACCCTCGCGAGGATCCCGCTCAGCCTGAGAAAATGCCTGAAGCACATCTGCCGGCGGGCTGAGGAAGGGGTCATCGCCATGGAGGCCGGGCGGCTCATCGGCTGGCTCGGGCTGCCCTTTGTCCTGGCGGCCAGGCTCCTGCTTGGCCGCATGGTTCGGCAGCGGCTGGGCTCTGCCGAGTTCATGGTGCTTGGCGGAGCGCGTCCCGACCTGCACTCGATGGCTTTTTTCGAGGTGATGGGAATCCGGGTCCTGCAGGGCTGGGGTATGACGGAGACCACCGGGCCCGTCTCGGTGTCCAGGCTCTCGGATCGGCGCAGCGGTGCGCTGGGTACCTGCGGGGAGCTCTTCGAGGGCACCACCGCACGGATCGATGGAGAGGAGCTGATTGTCGAAGGAACCCAGGTTGCCAGGGGCTATGTCGAGCCGGATGGGACGCTGGTACCTTTTAACGGGGTGATGAAAACCGGCGATCGGGCCGCCTTCGATGAGCACGGACGGCTGCAGGTATTCGGCAAGGTGTCCGACAGGATCACCACCGATAATGGATTGAATTACCTGCCCATGCCGATGGAAGATGGACTGAAGGCGGCTGACCTCAAGAGCCTGAATATTCTTGAGGAGGCGGTGGTTATCGGTGATGCGCGGCCGCGGCTGGGCTGCGTATATTTCCTGCGCGAGGGTGTCGAGAGCACCCCCGAGCGCGAGGAATACCTTGGTGGGCTGGTGCGAGAATTCAATGCGAGTCGCCCGGTGGATGAGCACATCGGCCCCTGGGTTGTCAGCAGCCTGAGCCTGAAAGAATGCGGTGGGATAGGACCATCTGGTAAACTGATCAGGCGCCGGATCGAGGAGAGCTACGGCGATCTCTACGAAGATGCCGCGTCCTGAAGCGGCGAGCACGGGTTTGATGGAATCATGAGCTGGGACACGGACAGGATTATCGAGTTGCTGCTGCGCGCAGGCGATATGGCGCGAGAGGCGCGCAAGAAGCTGACGCTGGAGATCAAGAGCGATCACTCGCTGGTAACGCAGGCCGACACCGAGATCGAGGCGCGCTTTACCGAGGCGCTCGAGGATACCGGGTCGGGACGCTACCT
>JAKUSY010000261.1:0-2102 GCA_022451445.1 Planctomycetota bacterium | reverse complement strand
CAAAAGGCGAGGACTATGTCCAGGCCGCCCTCGCCGGGGAGACCTGGGTCGTTGACCCGATCGACGGGACGGCGCCCTTCGCTCATTTTCTCCCGAATTGGGGCGTCTCCGTCGGCTATATGAAGGAGGGGAGTCTCCTGCACGGAGGGGTCTATTTACCTGACTACGGGGAGTTGATTATCAGCTCCGGGGATGAGGACTTCACGGTGACCGAGGGCAAGGAAGAGGGCGGCGAGTGGAGTTGGAGGGAGCTCAGCTTTCCTCCGCGGCCGCCGGATGGCAGGGGACTGGTCGCCATCACCCAGGCCCTTGCCAAGCGGGGCCAGTGCCTGCTTCCCAACCCGGTGATGGCCCTGGGCGCCGCGGTGGT
Source organism: Planctomycetota bacterium (assembly GCA_022451445.1). GTDB lineage: Bacteria > Planctomycetota > UBA8108 > UBA8108 > UBA8108 > UBA8108. The sequence goes on along the minus strand of JAKUSY010000261.1, from coordinate 1,732 downwards.
TCCGCTGCTCGGCCTCCTGCAGGGGCGCTTTCTTTCCTATCTCGGCTCGGTCAAGCTCTGGGACGCTGCGGGGGCCCTGCCGATCCTCTTGCGCCTTGGCTTCGAAGCGTCGCTGGAGCTTGATGGTGAGATTGTCCCGGTGACCACAGCCGTCGATGATGGGACCTATGAGCTCTCGGTGGACAGTCCGAGGCGCTGGTATTTCCGCAGCTCGCTGCTGATTCACCATCCCGGCGACGGAGAGCTGATGAGGAGCTCCCTGGTCGAGAATCGGCCGGCGGGGGAGAGCCTGCGTGATGACTGAGCGACCTTCCAGCTACGGGCGCTACAGTCTCGAACCGCTGGCGGTTCCGCAGGTTGAAACGCCGCACAGGAAGATCGTCACGCCGCAGCCGGCGCCGGGAGCGGTCGAGGTCTTCGAGCGTCTGAAGGCCGTCGAGCCGCCCTCGATGTCCTGCCAGCCGCCGGTGCTCTGGGAGCGCGCCACGGGCTACAACGTCGAGGACCGCTTCGGCAACCGCTGGATCGACTGGAGCTCCTGTGTCCTTGTCGCCAATGCCGGCCACGGTCACCCCGCGGTATGTGACCGGGTCCGGGAGGTCCTGGAGAGGCCTCTCCTGGCAAGCTACGTCTTTGCCCACGAGGGACGCGCCGAGCTCTGCGAGCGGCTTGCCGCCCTGGCGCCGCGGGAGCTCGACAAGGTGTTTCTCCTGACGACGGGTTCCGAGGCGGTAGAGTGCGCCATCAAGATCATGCGCGCCAACGGCAGAAAGGATGATCCGGAAAGGAAGGTGGTCGTCTCCTTCTGTGGCGGATTTCACGGCAGGACTCTCGGCTCGCAATACGCGGGGGGAATCGAACCCCTGAAGGACTGGATCGGGGTCGAGGACGTGAGCTTCGTGCAGGTTCCTTTTCCGGATGGCTACCTGGTAGAGGATCTCTCCTTCGAGCTCTTCGAGTCAAGCCTCGCTGGGGCTGGTGTCCGGCCCTCGCAGGTTGCCGGGGTTCTCTCCGAGAGCTACCTCGGTATCGGGCCGGATTTCTTTCCGACCGACTACGCCCGTTCCCTGCGCCAGTGGTGCGACAGGCACGGGGCCCTCCTGTGCTTTGACGAGGTGCAGTCGGGCTTCGGCCGCACCGGGAGAAACTTCTGCTTTGAGCATTACGGAGTGGAGCCGGATCTCATCGTCTGCGGCAAAGGAATCTCCAGCTCGCTGCCGCTCGCGGCGGTGATCGGCCGGGGAGGGGTGATGAGCATCTTTCCCCCGGGCTCGATGACCTCGACCCATTCGGCCGCGCCCCTCGGTGTCGCGGCCGGGCTGGCCTCTCTCGATGTTCTCGATGCCGAGGGTCTTCCCGCCCGTGCCGCAGCGCTGGAGGAGGTCCTGCTGGCTGGCATGAGCTCCGTAGAGTCCAGGTGGGCCGGGCATGTTGGCTGCACCAGGGGCAAGGGCCTGGTTGGCGGAATTCGCCTGGTTGCGCCCGGCACCCTGGAGCCGGATTCGGACCTGGCCTTCGCTGTTACCGAGGCGGCCTATCGCAAGGGGCTCCTGCTGTTTTCCCCAGTCGGTCTCGGCGGAGGCTGTCTCAAGATAGCTCCGCCCCTGTGCATCCCCCGTGACGCGCTGGAGGAGGGTTTCAGTGTTCTTGAGGAATCCATCGAGGAGGCGCTGCGATGAGTGGTTCCATCCTGGAGAGGAACGGACGGGTGCTCTCGGCAGGGGGAGGCTGG
>JAKUSY010000260.1 GCA_022451445.1 Planctomycetota bacterium | reverse complement strand
ATCGCCATCTTCTTGGCGGGAGATTTCTCCAGGTTTCCCAGGGCCGGCGCCTCCAGCCAGGGAAGGGCGAGGGTCACCCCGGCAGCTCCCCGCAGAAAAGATCGTCTCGAGATATCGGTCATGCTATTTAGCCGCCTTCTTCTCACTATTCTGCAGGAAAGGTTCACTGAGGGCAATCTCGTGAACCAGGGCCTTCATCCGGTAGCCCTTTTCAATGGTTGCCGCCGCGATCCGGTCAAGAGCGGGTGAATCAGTTGCAACAAGGCCGCGGCCGACAGCGAAGGAGAGCAGGTGACCGGCAAAGGCCCGCGTAAACCGGACCTTCTCGGCCAGGAGCGCGTCCTTGAACTCGACGATGTTCTTGAACTCGTGTTTTCGAAGCAGGGTGCCGCCCGGGTCCACCACCCGGCCATTGGAGTACTTGTCACGCCAGAGGCCGGTGGGGCCGTAATTCTCGAGCGCGAACCCCAACGGATCGAGCTTGGCGTGGCAGCCGGCGCAGTCAGGTCGCTCGCGGTGAACCGCCAGGCGCTCGCGGATGGTGAGCCCCTCATCCTTCTTCGCGGGCTTTTCCGAAAGCTCCGGCACATTGGCGGGCGGAGGCTCTGGCGGATTGTTGAAAATGACGGTGGCGAGCCAGGCCCCGCGGGTGATCGGCTTGGTGCGGGTAGAGCTGGAGGTCATGGTCATGACCGCGGCGTTGGTGATGACGCCGCCCTGGCGGCGATCCGTCACCGGGACGCGCTTGAAGGGAATGGCCGTGGGTGGGCCGCCGGCCGGGCCGCCCTCCTTGTACCATTTTTCCAGCAGGGCGCTGCGGTAGCTGAAGTCGGCAGCGAGAAGCTCTGTGATGGGCCGGTCCTCGATGAGGACTGTCTCAAAGAGCAGCAGCGGCTCGAGCATCATATGCATGCTGGCACGGTAGGCGCCGAAGAAAAAATCCTGGTTGTTCTCTCTTTCGGGAATAACGGAGATGATCCTGTCGAGCTGCAGCCACTGGGAGGGGAAGCTGTCACAGAAGCGCTTCAGCCGGCGATCCTTCAGCATGCGATCGACCTGCAGGCGGAGAATCTCCGGCTGGTGAAGTTTTCCCGCGGCGGCAAGCTCCAGCAGGGTCTTATCGGGAATGCTGCCCCAGAGGAAAAACGAGAGACGCGAGGCGAGCTCGTAATCGTCGCCGACCTTCTCATTCCGCTCGCGAAGATAGAGGAATCGTGGCGAACAAATCACCCCGGCCGCCCCCGCCCTCATGGCGGCGGTAAACGGCTTTCCCGCATCCAGCTGCGCGTGCACGTAGGCCGTGTAGCGTTTCAGGGTCGAATCATCCGGCGGACGACGAAAGGCCCGGACCAGGAACCCGCGGAGCCGCTCCTTCACGGCCGCACGGGCCGCCTTCTTCGGCCCGGCGAAGAAAGTCTTCCAGATTCCGCAGCGCTTGGAGTTGAAATCCCGGCTGTTGACGATCGATCGGCTGAGCTTGAGGAAGGACTCCATCAGTAGCGGCGAGAGCGAGAGGTGGTCACCGCGGTTGTCGAAGCCGTGTTCGGCGCGGAGGTCCTGCGGGAAGGGAGCCACTCCCGCCAGCCGGGGCTCGATCAGCTGCGACTTGCCGAGGGGGCGACTCCCGACCTTGACGGTCGGCGCCATCTTCCCCGTCTCCGGCTTGAAATAGCCGTGGTCGCGCATCATTTTTTCCGGCAGTGGGAAGACCTCGACTTTCAGCCGGAAGAGATCCTTCACGGCGTTGTTGTACTGGAATCGATTCATGCGCCGAATCGGGGTGCGTGCCAGGCTCTCCTGCGAATCGACGGAAAGGCGCAGGATTTCTTTCAATTCCGCCACCAGCCTCTGGCGTTTTTCCGGAGCCAGCGCGGGCTCCTTCTCAGGCGGCATCTCTTCGGAATCGAGCGCCTCGATGAGCTTGCTCAGCAGCTCGGGCTTCTCCGCCAGGTCGGAGACGCTCTTTAACTCGAAAAGGTTCACCTTCCCCTTCACCTTGGGGCCCTTGCCGTGACACTTGACGCAGCTTTGCGCGAAGGCAGGCTGAAGGAACTCCGCGAAGGCATCCCCCCCAACCACGTCGATGGGGGCAAGCCCCAGCCAGAGCGCTAAGAATGAAAAGGCGATGGGTACAGTATTCGGCATATCCGGCTTCTGACCTCTGTTTCCGCAGGAAAAGCTCTCAACAGAGTTTAACTTTCCGGACGCGCTTTCGCACGAAATCCTGAATCCCCGGTATTCGACAAAAACCAACAAATTGCATCTATTCCGATGGTTTGCGAAAAATTAAAGTAATGAAGGTCAGAAAACTGAAAACGATGTCCAGTTTCGCAGCGGGCGGTGGACTACGGATATGGATTCGGACAACCCAACCTTCAAGAAACGCATGGAGAAAATCCCGATGATCAGAACTGCACAAATTGCCCTGGCGGCCCTGGCTCTTTGCGTGAGCGCGACGAGCATGGAAGCGGGAACCATCAGCGGCAATGTCCTGGACTCCGCCGGCAAGCCCATGGAAGGCGTGATGATCTCGGCCTTCACCGTGGAGTCCGGCAAGCGCAAGAGCGTCTCGGTATTCAGTCAGGCCGATGGTTCATTCTCGATCGAGGGACTGTTCTACGAGAAATACTACAAAGTGCGCGCCCGCCTCATGGGCCAGCTCGACGCGGTGAAGAGAGATGTGAAGGCCGGCGAGAGCAAGCTCTCCTTCTCCATGAAGCCGGCCACGGGCGAAGACCTCGAAGACCAGCGCACCGCCGACAGCGGCTTCGACATGCTCAAGTGGACGAGCAAGAAGGACAAGGAAAACTACAAGATGATGTGTTCCTACTGCCACCAGACCGGCTCCAAGGGCTGGAGAAGCCCGGAGCTGCCGGTCGACTGGGATACGATGATCAGGCGCATGGACGGCTTCGGCGGCCTCTACAGGCATACGCAGAAGACCCTCGTGAAGCGCCTCGTCGACACCTACTCCGAAGCGGCGGTAGCGCAGTGGCCCGCTTTCGTACCGCCCCCGGCGCCGAGAGGACTCGCCACCAGGGCCAGGATCACCGAGTGGGACATGGGCAACAAGTACAAGGTCATGGTACATGACCTCGAGCTCGGACCTGACGGCCTGGTCTACGCGGTCGACATGGCGCTCAACGCCGTGGTAAGCCTGGATCCGAAGAACGGCAAGCGCGAGGTCTACCGCTTCCCCGGCAAGTACAGGGGACCGCACTCGATCGAGCTGGCCAATGACGGCAGCATGTGGGTCACCCTGTGCAAATCCGGCGAGATGGGCAGGTTCGATCTCAAGACGAAGGAATTCACCATCGTTTCGAGTGCCGAATCCCACCAGAAGAGAGGCTCCTACCCCCACACCCTGCGAATCAACCCGAAGGATCCCGAGGGGCTCATCTGGTATACCGATGCCGGCAGGAACTCCTGCTTCTCGATTCACCCCAAAACCCACAAGGTGAAGGAATACCACCTCCTGAAAAAGAACCAGGCGGTCGGCGCCGGCAAGGGCGAATCACGCGGCATCACCCCCTACGGCATCGACTTCTCACCGGTTGACGGAACCATCTGGTACTCCAAGCTCAACGGCAACAGGATCGGCAGGATCGACCCGCGAACCCCGGATGGCGACATCAAGGAATGGAATCCTCCCCGCCGCGGCCCCAGGCGCCTGCATATCGACCAGGAGGGTATCGTCTGGGTGCCGTTCTTCGGCACCGGCGACTTTGGAAAATTCAATCCAAAGACCGAGAAGTGGAAGTTCTACGACCTCCCGAACGCCGAGAACCAGACGCCCTATGCGCTGAACATCGATCCGAAGGGGTATATCTGGATCTGCGGAACCAACAGCGACTCGCTGATCCGTTTCGACCCGAAGACCGAGAAGATGACTCACTTCAGGCTACCCTCGCGGGTGACCTATACGCGCGAGATCGAGTTTGACGAGGAGGGCAACATCTGGACCTGCAATTCGAATGGTCCTGCGCGCCACACAGAGCGCGGCTACGGCTCCATCATCAAGCTCGAGCTCAACGCCGGCAAGCTCAGGACCGCCCGCAAATAGAACCCGACGGTGTACGAGATGACTCAGCGAATCCTGCTCGGCATCGCCCTGCTGGCGCTCTCGGCCTGTACACCCGAGACGAAGCCGAAGGTCCATCGCCTCGTGAGCGCCAGGCGTGCCATCTACGATGCCTTTGTCTACGTTAACCGGATCCCGGAAAAACCCGAGGAGGGCGAGGCCCCCATCGACCTCGCCGGACGCATCTTCGGCCGCCTGGCGAACCAGGAAGGCAGGGTGCTCCTGAAGCTTCCGGCCGGCATGGACAGAGATTCCTACCTCGCCTTCAAAACCTTCTTCCGCTACGAGGGCAAGAAGCAGGTCGGCAATTGCGCCGCCTGTCACAGCCCGGAGGAATTCGCAGATTCAAAGACCCATGTGGTCACAAAGGGAGGAGAGGCTGTGGCCACCCCCTCGCTGCGGAACCTCAACCTGGGCCGCAAAGATCTGGAAAAAGTGATCCACGGCAAGATCGCGGCCAGCCGCCTGAAACAGTCGGGCGAAGCGGATGAAATTGACGGCGCCTACTCGATCATGCGCCTGGGCAAAGAAGATGTGCCGGGGCTGGTGGCGTACCTGCGCCTGCTCAAGGATGTTCCGGACGATAAATTTCGCGGCCTGATCCTGGAGGCCACGGTGCTCGATACGACCGGAGACCTCGAGGATCAATAATCTGAACAGAAAGAATGAACCAATGAGCTGGAATCGAATTAAATGGCCTGCGGTTGCCGCCACCTTACTGCTGAGTTGCCTGCTGGTGCTCAGCAGACAGCAATCCATCGACGCCAAGGACAGCCCCGCTGTCGCCGGCGTCGTGAAGTTTGACGGGCCCCAGCCGAAACCCCGCTCAATTCGGATGACCGAAAAGGGCGGCAAGCCGAGCAGCTGCAGGAAGCTCCACAAGGACGGCCTGCTCGACCGGAACCGGGTGGTCAGAAAAAAAGGAGAAGTAGCCAACGTCTTCGTCTACGTGAGCGAAGGCCTCGAAAAGAAGACCTATTCCCTGCCGAAAAAGCCGGT
>JAKUSY010000026.1 GCA_022451445.1 Planctomycetota bacterium | reverse complement strand
AAATCGCAGACTACACGGCGAAAATGACCTTCGGGCAGATGTCTGAGATTTTCTTCATGGTGGCTATGCCTCTCTTTTTCGCCCGCCTGGGCGTCAAGAAGATGATCCTGGTCGGCATGCTCGCCTGGGTGGCCCGCTACGCTCTCTTCGCCGTTGGTGCGGCGGACCAGGCGCATCCCGTAGTTTCGATGCTGCTGGCCGGAGTCATACTGCACGGAATCTGCTACGACTTCTTCTTTGTCACCGGCCAGATCTACGTCGACAAGGCGGCCCCCAAGGAAATCCGCGGCTCAGCCCAGGGCCTCCTCGTCCTGGTGACACTTGGCGCCGGAATGTTCATCGGCGCCAAGATCGCGGGAATGATCAAGGAACATTACACCTCCGATATCGCCGACTGGCAGGCGATCTGGATGTGGCCGACCGGGATGGCCGCCGTGGTCTTCGTCCTCTTCGGGCTGCTGTTCCGCGATCCTCCCAAAGAGGACGACACCGCAGGCGAGGCAAGTGACGACGAGCCCGGCGGAGCGGGGGAACCCTCCAGCGAAGGAGATGAGCCGGAAACGACAGGGCCCGAGACCGGCACCGAAGAAGCCGGCGAAGACAAGGCCCCTCCCGTCATGCCCATCGAGGGTGAATGATCGCTCACTGCTGAAGGAATACGACCCCGGTACGGTGGCTAACACGATGCCGGGCGGAAATCCTCAATTGCAGACGTTCGGACAGCCCACCAGGACCTTGCACTGGGTACCTTCGGCATGGGCCGGCCCACCCTGGAAGAGATAGACCAGGACACCGACTCCGTCGGAGAGGTCGACGTTGGCATCGCCGTTGAAGTCGTTCAGGGCGGTCTCGCCCGCGCCATCGCAGGGCAGCTCGACCGGCGCGCCGAGGAAGAGGTGGCTCAGGAGGCAGACTCCATCGGAGAGGTCGAGGCTGCCGTCGCTATTGCAGTCGCCGGGCACCTGGCGGCCGCCGACGATGTCGTAGTTAAAGCCCTCGGCGACGGTATCGCAGCCGAATTCGTTGCACACCTCGAGCGTCGCCCAGCCGCCGGTCCCGCAGTCGGGAGCATTGATCAGAAGGGTGCGCAGGGTCACGCCACCGGGGAGAATCGAGAAGGTGGCGTCGGTGCCGCAGACCTTCACCGTGACCGTGTCCGGGTTGCTCAGGTTGCGGACATCGGTAAAAAAGACACTGCCGGCGCGGCCCTCGTTCGAGATGACGCTGGTGATTATCGGCGCCGTGTCGGCGACCGTGTACATGAAGCCGAGGGGGTCACGGGCGCAGCCGCGCACGGTGCAGACCTCGAGGAGGGCGGGGCCCTTGTCGGGACAACGGGGCGCCGTCACCTGCAGGGTCTGCCCATTGGCGAAGACCTCATGCTCGGCGTCGTTGCCGCAGACCTTCACGGTAAGCTCCGGCTGGTCGAAGTTGTTGCCGATGATCGTGAAGACCGTGCCCGAGCTGCCGTTGTTGTTCAGATAGCTGTCCATATGCGGAGCCAGATCGATGATGTTGATCGTGCCATCGACAAGGGTGGGCGCCGGAGACACCGAGTTGCCCACGCCATCCGTCATGACGTTCAGCCGGCCGGGCGCGCTGCCGTTGACCAGGTCGAGGGTCGTGGTGCCGGGGGTGGCGCCGACGTCGATGACCAGCACCAGCACCTCGAGATCCTCGGCGGACTCGAGCTTGGTGTTGATGCGCGCCTCGCTCAGGGCGAAGACGACTCCGTGGGAAAGCTGGCCGGCCTCGTTGTCGAGAACGCCGGCGCTGAACTCCGGCTCCAGCGGCGCCACGGCGCTTCCGAGACGTACGCTCGTAACGGTGACGTCATCCGGATCGAAATTCAACGATACGGAGAATCCGTAGATGTCCTGGTCGAGATCCGCGCGGATCGAGATCTCGACTCCCGTGGTTGACTGGGGAATGTTTCGCCCCGAAACCTCGAAACGGTTGGTAGCCATCAAGGTGGCGGCGCAAGCCAGCACGCTCAACATCACCGCGAACTGAAAGCAACGAATCTTACCCATGAGACACCTCGGTATTATTTTAAGGATTCCTGGTCGTTTACCCACTGGCCCTGAGCGGTCGATCATAGCACTCTAATCCTGCCGGTGCAAATTGTGTAACCGGCCGCGCTCAGTAATCCCCGCGGGGGGGCTCAATTACAGCTGTTCGAACATCCCGTGAGAACCTTGCACTCGGTACCCTCGGCATGGGCCGGCCCGCCCTGGAAAAGGTAAACCAGGATACCGACACCGTCGGAAAGATCGATCCTGGCATCGCCGTTGAAATCATTCAGGCTCATCTCGCCCGCTCCATCGCAAGGCAGCTCGGCCGGCTGGCCGAGGAAGAGGTGGCTCAGGAGGCAGACGCCATCCGAGAGATCGAGGCCGCCATCGCCATTGCAATCACCGGGCGCCTGGCGGCCGCCGACAAGATCGTAGTCAAAACCCTCGGCGACTGTGTCGCAGCCGAAGGAATTACAGATCTCCAGGACCGCGAAACCCGCGGCAGCGCACGCCGGCGCGAAGACCTGCAGGGTCTGGCCATCACCGAGCAGGCGATGCTCCGCCTCGTTGCCGCAGATCGTGACCTGCAGCCCGGCCTGGTCAAAATTAAAGCCGACCACCAGGAAGGTGTCGCCGGCGACACCGACGTTGCCCTGGATATGCTTGATGACCGGCAGCAGCCGGCGCAGCGCCAGGACTCCATCGGAGAGCTGCGGCGAGGGAGCCACCGAGTTCCCACCGCCATCCGTCATGACGTTCAGGCGGCCGGGAAAACCGGCGGCATTGGCGAGATCGAGGGTTGTGCTGGCTGGCTCCTCCGCGATGACGTCCACCACCAGCCGCAGGACCTCTACCCCCTCGCCGGCGGCGATCCTGCGTTCGACGATCGTCTCGGTCAGCGACAGGATGATGCCGTGGACAAGCTCGCCCCGGGCATTGTCGATAATGCCATCGCTGAACTCGGGCTTGAGCCCGATGAGACCAGCGCCGAGGCGAACCTCGGAGATACGGAGCTTCGCCGGGTCAAAATCGAGCGCGATCGAGAGACCCACGATCTCCTGGTCGATATCCGCCACGATGCCGACGACGTTCCCGCTGGAGCCCAGGGGGAGCTGCCCATCCCCGATCCTGAAGCGATTCACTCCCCAGGCGCTGGTGCTCACCAGCAGGAAGACACCCGTCAAGAGCGAAACCTGTTTGATTCCACGTGCAGCGCTCATCCTGACCTCCCCGGTCCCGAAGCCATCCATGGCAACGCGCCGGTTTCTCCTTTTAACCCTGAATGACGGCCCGTGTGCCATCGTCAAAATCGATGTTAGCACCACCAGGGTGAAGGCGGGAGTCTTTTCTGCCCTCCCCTGGAGGGCTCCTTTTTACGGGAAATCTCCTGCCCCTCAACCCCGGGGGGAATAGAATGCCCGCTCCTGAGAACACCATCGGTGGAAAGACCGGCTCTTGAACAGTATTCGTTTCATCCTGCCTTTCGCGAAGCCCTACGGACGCCGCTACCTCGCGGGGCTCCTCATGGTGCCGCTGTCTATCGGCTCACTGCTGGCCATTCCCTGGCTGACCGGGGAATGCGTGGACATCCTGCGCGCGTCCATGGGCCCGCAGGCTCCGGCGACCATTCCCCCCACCAAGCAGCTCACCTTACTCCTCGCCGCGATCGTGATCTTCGCCTTCACCAGGGGGCTCTCCCTCTTCGCTATCCGCTGGTTCATCATCAGCGCCTCGCGAAAGGTCGAGTTCGCCCTGCGCGACAAGCTCTTCGCCCACCTGCAACACCTCGACCAGGGCTTCTACAATCGCTGGAAGACGGGCGCCATCCTCGCCCGCTGCAGCCAGGCCGTCGAGCGGGTACGCGTTCTCGCCGGACCGATCATCATGTACTCCGCCAATACCGTCTGCATGCTGCTGATCGCGATCCCCCTGATGATCTCCGTCAGCGGCTGGCTGACGCTGCTGCTCATGGTGCCCCTGTCCCTGCTCACCCTCTCGGTCCGCAAGATCGGCCCCAGGGTTCATGCCGCGGTTTCCAAGGCCCAGGAGACCCTCTCGGACCTGAGCTCCCTCTCCCAGGAGGACTTCGCCGGGATCCGGGTCGTCAAGTCCTTCGCCCAGGAGAAGGCCGAGGGCGAAAGGTTCCGGAAACTCTACAGCGAGTACCTTGACGACAATATGACCACCGCCCGGATCCAGGCCTGGATGCATCCGCTGGTGGCCGGGGTCAACGAGCTGTCACTGATGCTCCTGCTGCTGCTGGGCGGCTACTACCTGCTCGGGGGCGAGGGAGCGCTCAGCCTTGGAGAATTCATCAAATTCGCCGGCTACCAATTCCAGCTCATCTGGCCGATGATCTCCATCGGCTGGGTGGTCAACCAATTCCATCGGGCCAGCGCCAGCGTCGTACGCCTGGAGGCCATCCTCGAGTCGGAATCGAGCATCACCCTGCCGGCCGAACCCATCAGGCCGGCGACGGGCAGGATCGAGGGCGCGATCTCGATTCGCGGCCTCGACTTCGCCTACAACGGAAAAAACATCCTCGAGGACATCTCCATCGAGGTGCCGGCCGGGCATACGGTAGCCATCACCGGGCGCACGGGCTCGGGAAAATCGACCCTCCTCAAGACCCTGCCGCGCATCGTGGCGGTGGGCGACGGACGAATCTTCATCGATGGGACCGACATCAACCTGCTTCCCATCGATCTGCTGCGCCGCTCTATCGGCTACGTCCCCCAGGAAAGCTTCCTCTTCTCCAGGTCGATCAGCGGCAATATCGGCTTCGGCCTTGATGAACCCGATGAAGGGGCGGTGCTGTCAGCCGCGCGAATCTCCCGGCTGGAGAAAGACATCGACCAATTTCCCCGGGGCTGGGACGAGCAGGTGGGCGAGCGCGGAGTCACCCTCTCAGGCGGCCAGAAACAGCGTACCGCCCTGGCCCGGGCCCTTCTCATACAGCCCTCCATCCTGCTGCTCGACGACTCCCTCTCCGCCGTCGACACGCAGACGGAGAAAGAAATACTCGCCGAGCTCCGGACGGCCACAGGCAACACCACCACCCTGGTAAGCGCGCAGCGCATCTCGAGCATCCTGCACGCCGACAGGATCTACGTCCTCGACCAGGGACGTGTCGCCGAGGAGGGAACCCATGATGAGCTCCTGAAGATGAATGGGCTCTACGCGGAGACCTACAGGCTTCAGCTGCTCTCTGACGAGCTGGAGGGCATGTAAAGATGCACAAGAGCGAAGCCCGGTCCTTCCATGAAGATTTCACCGTCGGCAAGGCCTTCGACAAGGGTCTCATGGGCCGGCTGCTGCGCTACGCCCTGCCGCACAGGAAGTTGGTTGTCCTCGCCCTGCTGCTGCTCATCTTCGTTACCCTCGGCAGCCTCGTAGGCCCGTTCATCATCCAGCGGGCGATCGATGGTCCGCTCAATACCAGTGTTCTCGGTGACAGCTCCGGCACCGAGGCGGCCTTCAGGGAGGTCCTGGTCCTGGTCTCCGTTTTTCTCGGCGTGTCAGTCCTCCTCCTGCTGTTGCGTTTCTCCCAGAGCCTCGTCATGGCCCACATCGGCCAGCGGGTCGTATTCGAGCTGCGCCAGCAGCTCTACGACCACCTCCTTCACATGCCCCTGGGTTTTTACTACAGGAATCCCGTGGGGCGCCTGGTAACGCGAATCACCAGCGATATCGAAGCTCTCAACGAACTCTTCGCCAGCGGGATCGTCAGCTTCCTCGCCGATGTGCTGATCCTCACCGCCATCACCGCCGCCCTGCTCTGGGTCAACGTCACCCTCGCGCTCGTCACCCTCAGCGTCCTGCCCCTCCTGATCCTGGGAACCTTCGTCTTCAGGAACAGGGCCCGCAAGTACTACCGCCAACAGCGCGGACACCTGTCCCATCTCAACGCCTTCACGCAGGAGGCGATCCAGGGAATGGAGATCGTCCAGGCCTTCAACCGCGAAGACTCCCTCCAGGATGAACATCGGGGAATCAACGGACGCTACATGGAGGCGTTCCTGCGCTCGGTCAAGGCCTACGCGGTATTCTTCCCGTTCATCGAAATCGTCAGCACCGTGGTGCTGGCGGTGGTGATCTGGCGCGGCGGCATCCAGCTGACCGCCCTGGAGCAGACCCTGACCTTCGGTGAGTTCTACCTCTTCTGGCATTTCCTCGGCCGCTTCTTCCAGCCGATACGCGACATGGCGGATCGCTACAACATCCTGCAGTCCGCCATGGCGGCGGCCGAGCGTGTCTTCAACGTTCTCGACACACCGGAAGCCCTCGTCGATCCGGACGAGCCCCGCCCTGTCGAAAAGTTCAAGGGCGGCATTGAATTCGACCGGGTCTCCTTCGCCTACAAGGATGAAGAATACGTGCTGAAGGATGTCAGCTTCAGCGTGAAGCCCGGACAGACCGTCGCCATCGTCGGCGCCACGGGAGCGGGAAAAACCACCATCGTCAACCTGGTGAGCCGCTTCTACGATCCGCAGCGCGGAACGATCCTGATCGACGGCGTCGATGTCAGGAAATACCGCAAACGGGATCTGCGGGCCCGGATTGGAAGCGTTCTGCAGGATGTCTTCCTTTTTTCGCGATCCATCCGCGAGAACCTGCTCCTGAACTCCGATGACATCAGCGAAGAGCGCCTGCTCGACTGCGCCCGCCGCGCCAACGCCGACGGCTTCGTCAACGACCTCCCCTCCGCCTACGACGAGGTGCTGGGCGAACGAGGACGGACCCTCTCGGTCGGAGAGAAGCAATTGCTGGTCTTCGCCAGGGCGCTGGTACACGACCCGGACATTCTCATTCTCGACGAGGCGACCGCCTACATCGACTCAACGACCGAGGCCCTGATCCAGGACGCCATCGGCAAGCTGCTCGAGGGAAGAACCTCGATCGTGATCGCCCACCGCCTCTCCACCATCAAGAAAGCCGACAAGATCCTCGTCCTTCACAAGGGAGAGCTTCGGGAGCAGGGAACCCACGGGGAGCTGCTCTCGCTCAAGGTGATCTACCACAAGCTCCACCAGTTGCAGTACCTCGATACCGGCACGGGTCCGCAATCCTTCGATTGACGAGTGGCTCCCCGTGGGCGGGGTTTTATCGGCCATTCAGGAGGCAAAACCAGGCTCCGGACCCCCTTTTTTCGTAAACAGCCGTTTTTTTTTTCGACCAGGCACGTTAAGCCCCGCTTTTGCTAAGGATTCTCCCGCGGATGAACGAAGAAATGGTATTGCAAGGTCGCTTTGCCCCTCACCAGCAACCGAATCGAGCAGATGGCTACCCAGTCGGCAAAAAAGAAATCGCGCGGCTACCGCAAGGGCGAAACCCGGGCGAAAATCTCCGAGCTGTTGGCGGATTTCTGGCCCTCCGAGGTCCGAGCCATCCACGCCTGTCGGATCTTCCTCCGGCGTGAGAACGACTGCGAGATCACCATCAAGGAGACCCTCGAGGCCTGGGAGGGACGACTCGGCCGCAAGTGGCGGGCCGAGAAAATGCGCATCGACGGCCAGATGCAGCTCAAGGAGATCGAGCAGCACAAGTCCCAGGTCCACGAAAAAGAGGGCCGGGACCTCGACTGGGAAGCGGCGGCCCAGGACTGGATCGAGTGCCACTCGAGAACCTGGAGAGACTGGTGGGAAAGCCAGCCGGCCGCCTGCCCCGCCTCCACGTTCTGCCTCTGAGAAACCCGGCTCCGCTTCAGAGCCCCTGATCCCCGCTTGCATCGCCACGGGACATTGGCCATCCTTGCCCCTGTCGTTTTCTTTCGACAATCGGCACTCCGGCAAGCAAGAGGCACCACAAATGACCATTCGGCTCCTGCCCCTGTTTCTCCTGTTCTCGCTGCCCGTGGCGGCCCAGACAGGAGCTCGCGAAGATGGGCTTCGAGTTCTTCTCGTCGAAGCCGAGCCTTCCACGAAGGAGGGCCTCGGCCGCGACCTGGCCGCCACCTGGCCGCTGAGGATCCGCTCGGCTAGGCCCGGCAAGGTGAGCGACGAGGACCTGCTCTGGGCCCAGTCCATCATGGTCTCCGCGAAACTGACCGGCAAGGATGAGGCCTGGGCGCTGAAGGCCGGGCGCGGCGGACAAGGCCTGGTTCTGTGCGCTGACGCGGTCTCCTCCCTTGCCGATTCCAAAAATTTTTCATCCCTCATCGGCCGCGCCCGGCTCGGAGAACTCGAGCCGGCGGCGACACCCATCGCCGTCGCCTTCCCCGACCAGCGCGGACAGGTAACCCAGTCCCTGACCCACTTCTGGCACAGAGGCCATCTGCGGGAATACGTGCCGGACAAGAAAAGAACCCGGCTCCTGGCCTACGCCGTAAAGGCGACCGCGGAGGCCGAGGTCGCGGACAAGGGCGTCCCCAGGCGTTTTCCCGTCGTATGGACGGTGAGTCCCGGCTTCTTCAACCGCGGCCCCTTCAGCTCCCGGATCTTCGTCTGCGCGCTGGATGCGGAGACCGGGCCATCGACTGGAATGGTGCTGACGCTGCTGGCCCGGGCCGCCGAGTGGAGCGCCATGAGGCGGGTCACCGCCTGGCTGAAAGGAGAATACACCCTGATGAGCGAGACGCTCGGCGCCGGAGAAAACGGCCTCCTCAGAGGTCTCCCGGGCGGCAAGGAATACTACCGGGGCCGGCAGATAGCCCCCGTGATGGGATACCAGGGGGCCAACTGGCTCATCCGCCCCGAGCGGGAACAGAACGAGCAGCCTGAAAAAGTACTCGACGTCCTCGAGCTCAAAAAGGGGCAGACGGTCTGCGACTTCGGAGCGGGCAATGGCTATTTCTCCCTCAGAATGGCCCGCAGGGTAGGCGCCGGGGGCAAGGTGCTCTGTGTAGATATCCAGCCGGAGATGATCGAGCTGCTGAAACGCCGGGCAGCCGACCAGAAGGTCACCAATACGGTACCCATACTCTGCACCGAGACCGACCCGAAGCTGCCCCCCGACAGTCTTGACCTGCTGATCATGGTCGACGTCTATCACGAAATCTCGAACCCCATACCGGTCATGGCCGGCATCCACAAGGCCATGAAAAAAGATGGGCGCGTCGTGCTGGTCGAATACCGGGGTGAAGATCCCAGCATCCCCATCAAGCCTCTGCATCGAACGACCGTGAAGCAGATGGGCAGCGAACTCGACGCGGTCGGCTTCCGGTTTGTCGCCAATAAGGGAGACTTCCTCCCCCGGCAGCACATCCTCATCTACAAAAAAAAATGACGTTTCGGCCGCATCGTCTCGCCCGAACCGCTACTCCAGGACTCCCCGGGACAGCAAGGTGAAAAAAGCTCTCATCATCGGCTGCGGATATCTCGGACAACGAATCGCGCGACGATTGCAGGCCGCGGACTTCGAGGTCCGCGGCACCACGCGGAGTGAGAGCCGGGCCGCCGAGCTGGAAGACGCCGGGATCCCCGCCGCAGTGATGGAGCTCGGGAGCGCCGCCGCCCATCCCCTGCTGAATGAGAAATGGGATGCCGCCATCTACGCCGCCGCGCCCGGAAAAGACGGTGACGCGGACCTCGTCTTTCGCCGCGCCCCCGCCGCCTGTCACGGGAAGCTCTGTGCCGCCGGCCTCGAACGATTTGTCTACGTTTCCTCGACCGGGGTCTACCCGCAGACAGGCGGCGAGCTGCTTGACGAGGAGAGCCCGGCAGAGCCTGCCGAGGGAATCGGCGCGCTGATCCGCGAGGCCGAACGGGAGCTGCTGGGCGAGGCACGGGGGAGCGGCGCGGTCGTCGTGCGCCTCGGCGGACTCTACGGACCCGGCCGATCTCCCATCGAATGGCTCCAGCGGCCGGATTTCAGGGAGCGCCTGCGCGGCGGCGCGGAGGCCTGGATGAACTGGATTCACGTCGACGACGCCGCGGCGGCGGTGAGCTCGGTCGCCGCAGGGGGCCGGGGGGGAGAGATCTATCTTGCCGTCGATGGATGCCCCGTAAAGCGAAAAGACTTCTACCGGCGGGCGGCTGAGCTTGCCGGGGTGGAGCCGCCCGAGCTCGATGCCGGCTCCGAAGATCTCGGCAAGCGGCTCTCTAACCGTAAGCTCATCGAGGAGCTCGAGGTGAGCCTGCTCTATCCTGACTACCGCCGCGGGCTCGCGGCCGTCTCGGAGGCCTCCTAGGCGGAGGGCTCCTCCTCATCCGCGGCCAGGATCATCCCCGCGAGCAAGGCGGCGCGTACCGGCAGGCTCTCGATGAGGACGTGTTCATCGACGGCATGCGCCCCGCCACCCTCTACACCGAGCCCATCGAGCACGAACAACCCCTTCGATGAAAGATAGGAACCATCGCTGCCGCCGCCCGAGCTGCCCGTGGAGATCTCCAGGCCCAGCTCCGCCGCAAGCCGGCAGGCCCTCTCTCCCAACCGCATGGTTTCCGGCGTCGGCACCAGCGGTGGAAAACAGAGACCTCCACTGACCTCGATGGCGGCGCCCGGGTTCTCCGGCTCGAGAGCGCGCAGCTTTTTATCCATCGCCTCCCCATCGGAGGGAGCATCAAAGCGCATGTCGACACCGGCCGTGGCGGAGCCGGCCACGACGTTTCCGGCCATACCCCCGCTGACGGTCCCGACGTTGAGCTGGATGCCCCTGTCGGGGTCGTTCCAGCCATGAAGCTCGAGCACCAGGCGCGCCAGCTCATCCACGGCGCTGATGCCGCGCTCGGGCTCCACCCCCGCATGAGCTTCCCGCCCGGTTATCGTCAGCTCGTAGATCCCCACGCCCTTGCGCCTCACCTTCACCGAGCCATCGGGGCAGGGAGGCTCGACCACGAAGGCCGTCGAGCCGGGCGCCAGCACCTCGTCCATGCAGGGATGCGCGGTATCGCCGCCGCTCTCCTCGTCCGCTGCAATGAAGATCTGCAGCCGCCGCCTGAGACGGACCTGCCTGTCGAAGAGGAAACGCGCGACGGCCAGCACAATACACAGCCCCGCCTTCATATCGTAGGCCCCGGGCCCGTAGAGCCTGCCATCGCGCACCTCCACCGGCCGCTCAGCCAGGGTGCCGGTGGGCCAGACCGTATCGCAATGACCCACCAATACGATCGGGGGCTCCTCGCCGGGCAGCTCGGCAAGGAGCTGCGGGCCCCAGGCTCCCGGAAATTGCCGGCAGGTGAGCCCGGCCTCATCGAGGCGGCTCGAGTAATCGAGAACAAAGGACTCTATGCTCGCGGCATCGCGGCTTGGCGTCTCCCGCTCGACGAAACCGCGCAGCTCGGCGAGCAGGGCCTCGCCTCGCTCCCTGAAATAATCGAGAATCATGCCGGCTGTCGGTGGCTGTCGCATTTCCTGTACGCTCTTACGGGGTTATTGGAAACCAGGCTGCTATGATACGATCCGCGCGGGTGATTCCTACAGCCTGGAAAAAAATCGGCAAGGCTCCATGGCATCCGCGGAACCCACGGCAACGGCAAACCGGCACCCCGGAGCGAACGGTATGGGTATTTTCAAAAAAGGCGAGGCGCTCGGCTCGGAGACCATCCCCGGACGCTACAAGATTCGCATCACCACCGAAGATGGCGCCCCCCTCTACTGGAACAAGCGGGGCGGGATCCATATCGTCGATGAAGATGTGGCCCGGATCTTCGTCACCCACTTCAAACCCGAGCTCTTCGGGGTGCTGCCGGATGGCAGCCTCATATCCCCTGACCCCGACAGGACCAGGCGGATCGTGAAGGTCGAGATGGAGCGAGAGTGAGGGCATGAACGAGGAGAGGCGACAGCTCGAGCATACGGTGAAGACCCGCGTCCGCTATGGCGAGACCGACCAGATGGGCGTCGTCTACCATGCCAACTATCTCTCTTTCTTCGAGATCGCCCGCACCGAGCTCATCCGCCTGCGCGGCGTGGTCTACAGCGCCCTCGAGGAGGACGGCCTGAGGCTCATGGTCACCGAGGCCGGGCTTGAATACCACTCTCCGGGACGCTACGACGACGTCCTCGCCATCACCGCCCGCCTCGCGGGTTCCGGACCCGCCCGGGTGCGTTTCGATTACGAGGTGCGCCGTGAGGGAGAAGAGGATGTGCTGGTGACCGGGCACACCACGCTCGCCAGCATCGGGGCGGATGGACGGCCCTGCCGTCTTCCCCCGGAATTGCGGGAGCTCTTCGAACAGGCCGGGAGTTCATGAGCGAGACGGAGAGCCCGGCCAACGACCCCATCGACATCCTCTACCAGGATGAGCAGGTTCTCGTCGCCGACAAGCCGCCGGGGCTGCTGGTCCATCGAAGCCGTGAGTCTTCCGATCGCGTCTTTCTTCTGCAAATGCTCAGGGACCAGGTCGGCCGCTATCTCTACCCGGTGCACCGTCTCGACCGTGCCGCCTCCGGGGCCATCTCCTTCGCTCTCTCGAGCGAGGCGGCCCGGGACCTGCAGGCCTCGCTCACCTCCACGACGGCCCGCAAGGAATACCTCGTGCTGGTGAGGGGCAGTGCGGTGGACTCAGGCGAGATCGACCGGCCCCTGACCGGCGCGAACGGGAAAAAAAAGGACGCCCTCACCCACTTTGAAAAAATCGGCGAGGTCTACCGCTCCTCGCTGCTGAAGGTGCGAATCTTCACCGGGCGGCGCCACCAGATCCGGCGCCACCTCGCCCACCTCGGACACCAGGTCATCGGCGACACGACCTACGGCAAAGGGAAGATCAACCGCTTCCTGCGCGAAGAGCACGGCCTGCCGCGCATGTTCCTGCACTGCGCCCGGCTGGAATTCGACCACCCCGCCAGTGACGAACGGGTTGCAATCCACGCTCCCCTGGCAGAGGACCTGCGAAGCTTCCTCCTAGATCTTCCCGGCTGCCCGCCGGAAATCCTCGGGGGAGCCTAGGCCTCTTCGGAAGACGAGGGCTCTTCGGCTTCTTCCGCATCGGCTTTTCCTGTCTCAGAGGGAGCAGCCTCCTCTTCGGCAGAGGCCCCTTGCGACCCGGAAGCGTTTTTTCGCTCCTGCGCGAAGCCGGTAATCAGGACGACGACGGTCACCACGCTCGAGAAGATGACGACTCCTCCCGGCCAAAGCGTCAACCCCTCCTCGCTGGAGAGCGCCTTGCCGGCAAAACGCCCGAGCAGGGCGAGGCTCACGCCGAGCCCCAGGATGAAACCGAACAGGGGATTCTGGCCCCAGAGCCAGCGCGAATATAGAAGCAATGCCGCACTGATGACCGCTGCAACGAGAGAGATTACCGAACCCGCCACCATACCCGCGATCCCGCCAATGACCACTATGAGAGCGAATACCAACAATACCTTTTGCGTAAGCTTCATGGGCTGAACTCCTTTCAGGATGATTCAGGACGGTTTGTCAGCGAAGATTAAGAAATAGAGGAGGTAAATGCAGACCACGGCGCTGAGGACCAGCAGCATCCCCGATGGCATGAGCTTGCGGGTCTTCGAGACGCGCTGAAAGAAAGCCACCGAGAGCAGCGCGCTGACGCCGACCGCGACCCACATCTGGTCTATAAAATAGGACACCATCAGGATGGCGAAACCCAGAACACCCGCGATCAGAGACGGCTTCGAGCCGGACTTCTTGAATCCGAACCAGCCGCCGAGTCCCATCAAAACGGCGTAGACAAGAACAACCACCCATTCCTGTGAAATCGAAAACGACATGAGCCCTCCTGTCGAGCCCCGTACCGGAGGACCAGCGCTTGCAGGTCCCGCGCGGTGGGTTTAGATTGCTTTCGGTTTTAAGTTTAAACGGAAAAAATATGAGCTGGTTACCTTACGCGGCCATGGCGGCGGGACTCATGGTCCTCTTGCTCATGGGCGTTGGATATCTCTGGGTCAGGATCGACAAAGAGGATCCTGACAGTGATGAAAGTTGAACTCGCCGGGGTTGTCAAGGTTCCGGACGCCGGCTGATCACTTCGGGGAGGTCTTCACGGCGGGATTCTCGTACCAGAAAACGCCCAGGTTGTCCCTCTCCTCGCAGGTGATGAGGTCAAGGTCCCCATCGCCATCGAGGTCGCGCAGCTCGATGCGATCGAACTTGACGCCGGCCGGGCCGCTGAGCCCGTGCGGAATCCACTTCTTCCCGGCACGCCGCAGGTAGAAAACTCCCGCCTTTTCCCCCGAGGCGCTCTCGCAGCTCACCGTCAGCTCGGCGACGCCATCGCCATCGAGATCTCCCGGCCGCACGGCCTTCGCACGGCCAAAACGATCGAGAGGATATTCGATCAGCTCCTCCCGCCAGGGCTGCCGGGGGTCGGTGCCGGAATACAGCAGGCTGACCCTGTTGGGCTTGGCTGTTACGGCGGCCTCCTTGCGGCCGTCGCCATCGAGATCGTAGAGACTCACAAAGAGCACCTCCCTGCCGCCTGCCCCCATTCGATGCTCCCTCCATCGCAGGGCCGGATCCTTCGCCAGGGCCTCGCGGCCGGGATTCTCGAGCCTGAGTACCCCCGGCTTCTTTCCCTTGCGGTCTGAAACCACCACATCGCTATCCCCATCTCCATCGACATCGTGGCTGATCAGGCTCATGATCCAGCCCGCTGAGTACCAGCGATGGAAGGTCCACGCTTTCATGTCCCGCGCCCTCGAGGGCGACCGCAGCCACCCGACGCA
>JAKUSY010000259.1 GCA_022451445.1 Planctomycetota bacterium | reverse complement strand
AAAAGCCCCTCGGCGATGGCGTAGAGAGGACTGGTAAAGGGAGATGCCTTGGGCGCGAAGATGGTGATCAAAGCCAGCACCAATCCGCTGATGATTCCGCCCCAGAGCCAGGGTTGGATCGCGGCCATATCGCCGGCCGCGGCATACTTGTAAGTTATATCCCATGTGTAAACCGCCGCCCCGCCAAGCAGGATGGTGAGGAAGCCCGTCTTCAGGACGGCCCCCTGGACCGTCATCACTGTGGAATCGACCATTCCCTCAACGCGGCCGAACGCCTTGGAGTTGAGGGCCGGGTTAGCTGTTCTCATTCTTCTCTCCTTCAATTAATACCGGGTTCCGGCAGGAGCCCCATCACAAAATCCCATCTCCAGAGGGGACCCCTGCTATACTAAGCAAAGTTCGCGGAGCAGTCCAGAAGGTGCAGGCTCGCCGCGGGCGTACAACCTTTCCGCAAGCTGCCCGGGAGGCCGGGTTTCACCCGAGGGAAAAATCCGATGACCGCAGAATTTATCGTCATCTCCGGCGGTCCCTGCTCCGGGAAAACGACGATCATCGACGAGCTCGCCAGGGCCGGCCACCGGACGGTCCCCGAGGCCGCCACCGAGATCATCGAGGATCCGGCCTTCGATGGCCTGCGCACCGATCCTTGCGAATTCCAGCGGAAGGTTCTCACCAGGCAGTTCGAGAACGAGAAGCGGATGCTCGAAACCGCCGAACCCGGCTCCGTCATCTTCCTCGACCGGGGAATCGGAGATGGTTTCGGCTACCTGAGCTACCACGGGCTCGAACCCTTCGAGGAGCTTGTCGAGGCCTGGCCGGAGTCCCGGGAGCGAAGCCGCTGTGTTCTCTTCTTCGAATCCCGGCCGGACTACCAGGCGGCCTCCCACCGCTCGGAAACCCCTGATGAGGCCCGGCGCATCCACGAGATCCTGCTGGCCGACTACCGCTCCCGCCACGACCGGGTCATCCTCATCCCCTGGCTCCCGGTCGAGGAGCGCCTCGCCGCGGTACTCGAAGAATCCGGACTCAAGGGGCGAAGCGACTGAATGCTGCTGGAGAACAGGATCGCTATCGTCACCGGCGGCGCGCAGGGCATCGGAGCCGCCACGGCAAGCCTCTTTCGCTCCGAGGGCGCCCGCGTTGAGGTCTGGGATACCGGCGGAGAGCACCCCGAAGCGGCGGGCGACGAGGGCCTCATCTGCCGGAAGGTCGCCGTCAGCGATGCCGATGCCGTCGAGGCGGCTCTCGCCGAGCTGATCTCGCGGCTCGGGGTTCCCGACATCCTCGTCAACAACGCCGGCATCATCGCCGACGGCTTCGCCTCCGACCTCTCCATCGAGGACTGGGAGCGCGTCCTGACGATCAACCTGGGCGGCACCTTCATCCCCTGCCGGGCCCTCATCCCCCACCTCAGGAAGCGCGGCGGCGGGGTCATCACCAACCCCTCGTCCATCTCCGCCCTCGGCAACCGGGGCCAGTCGAACTACGCCGCCAGCAAAGCCGGGATCATCGGACTGACGAGAACGCTCGCCCAGGAGCTCGCCGGCGACTCGGTACGCGTCAACTGCGTGGCGCCGGGCGCCATCGAAACGGAGATGTTCGACGCGGTGCCTGAAAAGGTGAAGGAGAAATTCATTCGACGCATTCCCCTCGGCAGGCTCGGAAGCCCCGGGGACGTCGCCCGCCTGCACCTCTTCCTCGCCAGCGACGAGGCCTCCTACATGACCGGCCAGACGCTCTTCTGCGCCGGCGGCATCACCCTCTGAGGAAACAGGCGCTGCCGTGCTGGGCGGTTGTCCACGGTCGGCGTTTGGAGTACCGTAGCTTTCCCGCCCCGCGGGCCGCGAAACATCCAGCAAGGAGCCTCTCTCGATGAAAAAAAACGCTCTCTTCCTGCTCCTCGTCCTCCTGCCGGCTCCACTCAACGCGGGCTGGAAAGCCGGCGTGGCGAGCATCGACATGACCCCGGCCGAGCCATCCTGGCTCGGCGGCTACGCCTCCCGCAGGGCGCCCTCGACGGAGGTCGCCAGCCGCATCCTGGCCAAGGCGGTCGCCCTCCAGGATGACAACGGCAGGCGGCTGGTGGCGATCACCTGTGACCTCCTGACCATGCCGCGCGAGGTGGCGGAGCCGGTCGCCGCGCGAATTTCGCGCGCCTTCGCGATCCCCAGGGCGCGGATTCTCCTATGCGCCTCGCACAGTCACTCAGCCCCCATCATCCTCGACCGCCTGCTCGGCATGTACCCCCTCGACGGCGACCGGCTGCGGCAGGTCGAACGCTATACCCGCGAGGTGGGCAATCACCTCTTCGAGGCCGCCCGCCGGGCCATCGAGTCGCTCGAGCCGGCCCGGGTTCTCACCGGCAGCGGCAAGGCGACCTTCGCGATCAACCGCCGCAAGCGCAATCCCGGCGACCCGATCGACCACGAGGTTCCGGTGCTGTGCGTCGAGTTCACCCGGGCAAAGACCGCCGGCGCGCCGCGACGCCGGGCCGCGCTCTTCGCCTACGCCTGTCACAATACGACCCTGAGCGGTCCCCATATGTGCGGCGACTACGCCGGCTTCGCCCAGGAAGACCTCGAAAAAGACCATCCCGGCCTCACCGCCCTCTTCGCCGCCGGCTGCGCCGGCGACCAGAACAACGACCCGCGGCGCTCCATGGAGCTGGCGCGCAAGCATGGCCGCTCGCTGGCGATGGCGGTCTCCGAGGTGCTCTCCGCTCCCATGCAGCCGCTGGAGGCCGACACCGGGGCGGCATTCGGACACACGAAGCTCGAATTGGTGAAGGCGCCTGACGCGGCTGAGCTCGAGAAGCAGGAGAAGAGCTCCAACCGCTACGTGAGCGCCCGGGCGAAGCGCCTCCTCGCGACCCTGCGCTCGGGCGGCAGCATCCCCACCAGCTACGATTATACCGCCCAGGCCTGGCGCCTGGGAGGCGGGCAGTTCGTCGTGGCGCTGGCCGGGGAGGTGGTCGTCGACTACGCCCTGCGCCTCAAGCGCGAGGTGCCCCTGGAGACCTCCGGTGGCGCCCGGGTGATGGCTCTGGCCTACGCCAACGACTGCCCGGCCTACATCCCCAACGAGCGAATCCTCAGGGAGGGGGGCTACGAGGGCGACTCCTCGATGATCTACTACGGCTTCCACGGTCCCTGGGCCGCGGGGATCGAGAAGCGGGTCATGGATCTCGCCCACCGCCTGGTACGAACCGCCGCCCTGCGCGAGGGACCGGGCGGGGCCGGGCTCGACAGGATCTGGGCGGAGGGGATCTTCACCGAGGGCCCCACCGTCGGCCCCGATGGAGCGCTCTACTTCTCCGACATCCCCAACAACAGGATCCTCCGCCATCTCGATGGCAACACATCGGTCTACAGGCGGCCGTCGGGGAGAACGAACGGCCTGAAGTTCGACCGAAAGGGCCGCCTGCTGATGTGCCAGGGAGCCGACGGCGGAGCCCGGCAGGTGAGCAGGATCGAGCTCGACGGCAGCCTGACGGTCCTCGCCGATCGAATCGATGGAAAACGATTCAACAGCCCCAACGATCTCACCATCGACTCCAAAGGCAGGATCTACTTCTCCGATCCGCGCTACAAGGGCGCTGAGCCCCGGGAGCTCGAGACCGAATCGGTCTACAGGATCGACGCGCCCGGCCGGGTCCGCCTGGTGGCGAAGGACGTCGTCAAACCCAACGGCCTGGCCGTCTCCCCCGATGGAAAAACCCTCTACATCTCGGACGCCGGCGCGAGCCGGCTCTACGCCTGCGAGCTCTCCGATGCGGGCGAGTGCGGTGAACGCCGGCTGCTCTTCGATTTCGGCGAGGGCCGCGGCGTCGACGGCATGGAGGTGCACCCCGGCGGAAACATCTACGCCGCCGCCGGCCGCGGCCCGCTGAGCGGAATCTGGGTCCTCTCGCCCGGGGGCGTGCTGCTGGATTTCATTCCCACCCCCGAGCTGGCCACCAACTGCTGCTTCGACGCCGATACCGCCAATCTCTACATCACCGCCAGCACCTCGGTCTACCGCGCCAGGCTGCGCAAGCGCTGATGGCCCTCCAGCTCATCGACCTCAGCCTCGACAGCCCCCAGGAGAACCTCGCGCTCGACGAGGCGCTCCTCCTGGAGGCCGAGAGCGCCGCCGCCGAGGGCCGGGAGCTCGGCTACCTGCGCTTCTGGGAGAGCCCGGAGCATTTTGTCGTGCTGGGGGTCTCCTGCGGACTCGAGGCGGACGCCGAGCGAGAGCGCTGCGGGGAGGACGGCGTGCCCATCCTGCGCCGGGCCTCCGGCGGCGGCACCGTCCTGCAGGGCCCCGGCTGCCTCAACTTCACCCTCGTCCTGCCGCTTGGCTATAGCGCGGGGCTCCGCGACATCAACAGCTCCTACCGGGTGATCCTCGAGCCCTGCGCCGCCGCGCTGAGGCTCGATGGCATCTCCATGCGAGGCAGCTGCGACCTGGCGCTGGGCGACAGGAAGTTCAGCGGCAGCGCCCAGAAAAGAAGCCGCTACTGCCTCCTGCACCAGGGCACCCTGCTCTACGATTTCAGCCTGGAGTCGATCCCGCTCTATCTCAGGCAGCCGGAAAAACAGCCGGACTACCGGGAGGGAAGGGAGCACCTCGACTTCGTCTCCAACCTGCCGCTGGGAAGCGCCGAGCTGCGCGAGCGGATCACCGCGGCATGGGAAGCCGAGCCGCCGGAGAGAGCCTGGGAGATGCCGTCCCTCGAGGCGCTCCTCGAAGAAAAATATCTCAACCGCGAGTGGATCGAGCGCTTCTGAGCGCTCGCGCCGGGAGACGCCCGGCTCTCAGCGCCTGACGCGGTAGATCTTCAGGCTGCCCTTTCGGTAGAGCCGCAGGGTGAACTCATCTCCCTTCGAGAACCGGTTGAGCTCTTCGACCATCGCCGCCGGGGTGCTGACCGGGCGCCTGTCGATGGTGGTGATTACGTCGTAACGCTCGAGGATGCGCAGGTCGTTGCGGAGCTGGGCCAGGTTCCTGTCCACATCGAGAGCCAGCACGCCCTCCCAGGCGGTGATGGGCAGCTGCGCCCTGAGAATCCCGGGGACCCTGGTGAGCACAACGCCCATGTAGTCCTCGAG